>JAFEEZ010000437.1 GCA_018240825.1 Pseudomonadota bacterium
GAGGCGTTGAACCCGTGATCCATTGACCGCGGCGAGCGGAGAAAACAAGATCGGCGACAAAGGGGAGCCGCCATGCCCAGGGACCCGCGCGTCGACGCCTATATCGCCAGCAAGGGCGATTTCGCCAAACCGATCCTGAGTCACCTGCGCGAAATCGTCCATGCACGCGTTCCGGCCGTCGAAGAAGACATCAAGTGGAGCATGCCGGCCTTCGTCTACAAAAGCCGTCCGCTCGCCAACATGGCGGCGTTCAAGGCGCATGCGACATTCGGGTTCTGGAACCGCCAGGAGCTGAAGACCGGCCAGGAAGGCGACGCGATGGGGCAATATGGCCGAATCACGTCGCGCGAGACGATGCCCGACGACGCCGTCTTGATCGCCGCGCTCGACAAGGCGGTGGCGATGATCGACGCTGGCGTGAAGCCGCAGCGCGCGACGCGAACGCCAAAACCGGAGCCGGTGACGCCGCCAATGCTCGCCGAAGCGCTCGCCGGCGATGCCGAAGCGTCGGCCATATGGGCGGCCTTCCCGCCGGGCTGCCGTCGCGAATATTGCGAGTGGGTCGCCGACGCCAAGCGCGACGAGACCCGCGCCAAACGCGTCGCGCAAACGATTGCGCAGACCCGCGAGGGCAAGCGGATGAACTGGAAATACGAGAATTGCTGAGCGTCGGACGAGGGTTCAAGATCGCTTGCCTTCCCTTCGCAGGATGATACGTTATTTCATCACAAGCGAGGAGAGTCGCCATGTCTGCACGCGCCGACTATCAACCGATGGGATCGATGAACATCACGCCGCTGATCGATGTGATGCTCGTCCTGCTGGTCATGCTGATCCTGACCATCCCGATGGCGACGCAGAAAGTGTCGATCGACTTGCCCGCCGGCGGACCGCCGACCGCGATGCCGCCCGACAAGATGCACCGCCTCGACATCACCGCGCGCGGCTCGCTGATGCTCGACGGCGTCGCGGTTGAGGAGGCTTCGCTGCCCGGCCGGCTCGCGCCGTTGGCCGCCGATTCGCGGTCGTTGCTGACCATCAACGCCGACCCTGCCTCCCGTTACGACACGTTCGATCGCACCCTCGCGACGATCAAGCGCGCCGGGATCACGCGGCTCGGTTTTGTCGATAACGATCGCTTCGCCGCATTCTAGGAACGACGCCGGCGGGCACGCGTTTTGTCCGCTTCACTTGCGGGGATCGTCGATGCGCGTGCTCATCCTTTTGCCTATCCTGGCGACGGCCTGTTCACCGCCGGCGGTCGGCAACAACAGCGCCACGGACGTCAACGGCGCGGCTGACCGGGCGCAGGGCGACATCGACAGCTATGCGGCGAACAACACGGCCGCTGCGGCGACCGAGCCGCTGAACCCCGCCGCCCCGGGCCGGCCGGGCGGGTTGCCCGACGACAGGACGCCGGTCACGGAAGCGCCGTTCGCGCCCGACAGCCCGCAGGGCGCGGCGAACGTCGTCCAAACCTATTACGCGCTGATCGGCGCGGGGAAATATGCCGACGCCTGGAAGTTGTGGGGAGATGGCGGGAAGGCCAGCGGCCAATCCGCCGACGCTTTCGCCGCGAGTTTCGCCGGATACAGCGAATATCACGCCAATATCGGCGCGCCGGGCCGCGAGGACGCCGGAGCGGGGCAGCGTTATATCACCATCCCGGTCCAGCCATACGCGCGACTGAAGGACGGCAAGGCGGTTTACTGGACCGGCAGCGTGGTGCTTCACCGCACGGCCGATATCGACGGCGCGACCGCGGAGGACAAGGCGTGGCGGATCCAGTCGATCGACCTCAAGCCGGCGCCGCCGGACAAGGCTCGCTGACGCCTTACCAATAGCGGCCGGTCTTCAGGCATTGCTGCCATTTGCGGTACGTCGTCATCTTGCACGTCGTGTCCGAGCATAACGCCTGGTCGGCATACCATTTGGCGTTGCACTGCTTGCGGCGCGGGTCGTCGGCGCCGGCGGCGGCGGGCGAGACGGCGCGGGGCGCTGAGGCCGACGGCGCCGACGCGGAAGGCGGTGCGGACGCGGTCATCTTCGCCTTCAACGCAGCCTTGACCAGCGGCGCTGTGGCCATGTCGTAGGGCGTTCGTCCGCGCGCGGATTTGAGATCGGGGTTTGCGCCGCGCGACAACAACGCCTTGACCAGATCGAGCCGGTTCGCGTCGGCGGCATAATGCAGGATCGAATAGCCTTCGTCGGTCTGGAAATTAATGTCGAACTGCCCCGAATCGACCAGCGCAAGCGTTTTTGCGTCATCGATGACGATATAATAGCGCGCGTCGTTGAAGGCGTCGGCCTGCGCCATGGCCATGCCGCCGGCCCCGACCATCGCCGCCGCCAGCGCCACCAGGATCACTCGTCTCATGCCTGCCTCCTTCATGCTGGCGACAGGTCCTACCGGCTAGATTCCTGGATCGGTTGGAAGTTTTGGACATTTCAGACCGGTCGCCGCGGCTTTTTGCATTTGGGCGGCCGCCCGCTAGTTTCCGCGCCGCCCGTCACCAGAGGATCGTTCATGCGCCTGTTGCCCGCCGCCTTTGTCGCCGCCGTCGCGTTCGCCAACCCCGCCTTCGCCAAGACCCTGACGTTTCGCGCCACGCTCACCGGCGTCGCCCCGCCGACGACGACTGGCTCGCCCGCGCGCGGCAAGGCGGTGATCAAGGTCGACACCGCGTCCAAGAAGGTGTCGGTCGAACTCGACGTCAGCGGCATCACGCTCGACCAGCTCAACGACGACCTGGTCGCCAAGCCGGTCGGGCCGATCCATTTCCACGTCTACCGCACCGCGGACGATGTCGAACTCATCCTGCCGCTGCCTTATGGCCCGAATTACCGCGCGACGAAGACGGGGTTCCACGTCACGGTCAGAGGATATGATTACGCGGCGGGCGCGAAGCTGATCAATGGCGGCGCCAGTTTCGACGAATTCGTCAACGGGCTGCGCGGGCAGCGGATCGTGCTCAACGTTCACACCGACAAGTTCCCCGACGGTGAGATCAGCGGAACCGTGATGACCAAGTGACCGGCGCTACTTCGGATCCGCCGGCGGGCAGGTGACGCCGGGGCTCTTGCAGTACGCAGTCCAGGATTCGTTCTTGAGATCGAAGCCGTCGATCGTCTTCATCGTCGCGACGATCACTTGCGGCTCCGCGGCGCGCCAGGCCCTGGCGGCAGGGGCTTCGTTGAACGCGACCAGCGACTTCAGGTCGGCGACCGACAGCCGCAATGCATATTCATGCCCGACCGCGGCAAGCATCCGGTCCATCACGGTCCTGGCGGTGACGGCGGCGACCGCGCGCAGCTTCGCCTTGCCGGCATCGTCGAGTTCGGGATGCTGGCCGATCAGCTCGTCGGTGTCCCTCGCGACCAGCAACGGCAGCAGCGCGGCGAGCGTGCCGGTGTCCGCGACGCGTCGGCCGAGCATTTCGGCCTCCGCACTCGGCGCCGCCGCCATCATGGTCTGTGCGGCGAGCGGGCTGGCGGCCGCCAGCGCGGCGGAGAAGGCGATCAAGGGCCTAACCACGCGGCTTGTCCGGCTGGCGATACTTGTCGTGGCAGGCGGAGCATGCGCCCCGCACGACCGCCCATTGCGCGGCGAACCCGGCCTTGTCGCCCGCCTGCGCGAGGTCGCCGAGCTTCCTCCCCTCTACTTCATAGGCGGCGGCGGCTTTTTCGAACCCGGCGCGGTCGCTCCAAACGGCGGGAAGCGCCTTGGTCGCGCCGCCGTCGCTGCCGGGCGGAAACATGCCCGGCAAGGCGTGCGCCCAGTCGGTCAGCGCTTTCGCCGCGCCGCCCAGTCTGGTCACGTCGCCCTCCGCGTCGATCACGGCCTTCATCCCGCCGAAGGTCGCGCCGGACAGCTTGAACGCAGCCTGGCGGCCGGCGATGAGCTGATCCGCGTCGCCGCGACGGGACGACGCCGCGGCGCTCAATATTCCCGCCGCCAGCAGGAGGCCGATCGCCGACGCGGTTCTGGTCATCGTTCCGTCCTCTCCCTGCCTGGCGCGATGCTATGCCCAGCGGGGCGCGGCGGCAACATGTTCGTTAACCGCGTCCGCTGCTGCGGCGTTAACCCGGATGTGGCAGCGCGCGGTCATGTTCTCTTCGAAGATCTTTCGCAATCGCTGGTTCGCGCTGATCTGGGCGGGCGGGATCGTGTGGACGGCATACGACGTGGCCGAGGCCAATGTGCCCGATCCGGCAACGGGGAACGGCGCGGCGGCGACCGACCAGACCGGGGACGCGGTCAATAGCGCGGACGTGGGGGCGCTGGTAAATGCCTTGGGTGAGGCCAGCAAGTAACGGTCTACTTTCCGACAAAGAGGAAAGCCACGGCCCCGAGCAAACAGATGAAAGCACCGACGTGGCGCCAGCCGATCGGTTCGCCAAGCACCGTCACCATGAACACCCCGAACACCGTGAGCGCGATGGCTTCCTGCGTGACCTTGAGCTGCCCGCCGCTCCAGCCGTGCGCATAGCCGATCCGGTTGGCGGGCACCGCCAGGCAATATTCAAACAGCGCGATGCCCCAGCTGATCGCGATGACCGTCCATAGCGGCTTCGCCATCCCGCCCTTCAGGTGCCAGTACCAGGCGACCGTCATGAAGATGTTGGAGAGGGCGAGGAGAGCTACAGTCCACATAGTCGAACTCGGCGTGGGGATAACGGTGGCAGCGCGGCGCCTAGCCGATCGAAAGATCACACAAAAGTATCACTGGCGGCGATGCTGGCGTGTGCGGCGGACTGGCCTAAGGTCACATTGGGTCACACTAGCGAGAACGATCGCCGGCCGGGCTTGGCAGAGAAGCGAGGGCGACTGGCGAGATGGTGCGGTCATGGCATGAGTGGCTTTCTGGCTCTCCGAATAATTGCATTATAACCAAATTGGCTCGTGTAGGAATCGCCTTCTGCCCGCCGCGGCGAAGCCGCGTCGTCGAACGGGCGGAGCGATGCTCCACCCGCCGGCCGGGCTGACCGCCGGGCGCGGAATAGCGCGGCTATTCCGCTGCCGTCAGCCGGTGCACGACGTGCGCCCCGCGTCGATGATGAAGCTGCCGTCGGCTCGGCGATTGTCCTCACGCTCGAAATAGACCGCGGGCTGGCCCGATTTGTCGGGCTGGAGCTGGCCGACCGCGCCGGCGAAAGGGCCTGAGGTCAGGCGGATCGCGCCGCCGGCCCGCGCGAACGATCCGCCGCCGACGCCGGTCGTATAGCGGCCCCCCGGCGACAGCGTCAGCGAGACCATCGCCGAATAGCGCCATTCGTAGCGCGGATACTCGCCGCCGACATTGCCGCCGATCCGCTCCATCCAGCCGCACTTGAGCTTGCGCGTCGGCAGCGTTCCCGCCGCCGCGGCCGCGCCGCCCCGCGCGGGCGTTGCGGCGCCGGCGCGGGCGAATTGCAGCGTCCCGCTCATTTCGCCCTCGACGCTGCCATATTCGGTTCCGGCGATATAGCCGTTGAGCCGCCCGGCGACGCCTGCGGTCGTGCACGGCCCGCCGAGATGGACGTGGCTGCGGCCCTGTTCGATCTCGAAATAGCATTTGCCGTTTTCGAGATAGGATTGCGCGGCGGAAAGCGGCCCGGTGACAGTCTGGCCGTTGAGCTCGACCGTGCCGGCGCCGGTGAAACGCCCGTTGCTCAGCACCGCGGTGATGCGCCAGACGCCGGTATGTCCGTCATGGTCGTTGAGCACGCCTTCGCCCGTCACCGCGCCGGCATTGGGCGTGACGGAAGCGCCGGCGGGGGCGATCTGCGCGGTGGCAGGAGGGGCGAGGAACAAGGCGGCGAGCGCGGCGGCGCGAGGGGTCATGCGGGAAAACTCCGGGCGGGATGCCCGTAGCCGATATTCGCGATCGCGCGCGTTTCGCATTGGAAATAAGTGACGGTCGGCGCAGTGAAATAGCCACGCTATTTCGCGCCGGGCGCCGACCGCTGCCGGCGGGTCGGCGAGGCCGAACCCGGCCGAAGGCGCGGATTTATTCCGCGCCGATGCGGTTCCTCTCCCTCTCGAAAACTGCTATATTAACCGGATGAAAGCAACTGCGCCCCTCGCCGACAAGCTGGACGAGGAACCCGGCGTTTCCGAACCGGGCTACGCGGCTTGGAAGCGCGCCAAGGTCGAGCGCGGCCTGGCGCAAGCCAAAAACCGCGGCGCGATGATACCCGCCGAGCAAGTCCTCGATACACTGAAGCTTGCGCGTTAATTTCACGCCGCAGGCGAGCGACGACCTCGCTGCGATCCGAGACTGGATCGCCGAGAATGACGAACATGCGGCAGATCGGGTTGTCGCCCGCATCGTCCAGACCGCGATGATGTTCGGGCAGTTTCCGATGCTGGGACGCGCTGGCATGGTCGAAGGAACGCGCGAGTTTTCGGTGGTCGGCCTACCATATCTGATCGTCTACCAGATCGCGTCGGAGGCGGAGATCGATGTCCTGACCGTGCTCCACACGCGACGGAGGTATCCGCCACTGGCCTAGATGGCGATCACGGCCGCAACGAGGTCGAACGGGCGGGATCGCTCCCGCCCGCTGATTATCGATTATCGAGTTGAGCCCGCACAGCCTCCAACCCCAGCCGCGTGACGCGATAGGGCTGGCCGCCGCTCGACGCGATCAGGCCGCGGCGCTTGAGCTTCTTGAACAGGCCGGGCGTGCAGTCGCTCAGCACATGCCCGTCGCGGGTGAAGCAGTCCGCCGCGACGATGCGGCCGGTGGTGGGACAGCGGTGGTGCTGGATACGCCCGCCTTGCGCGAGTGCATGCAGCACGCGTTGTTCGTGTCTGGAAATGTTCACGGTGGAAATGCCCGTCAGTCGAAGGAACGACTCCGCCGCCGCCGGGCTGGCCGGCGGGGCGCATGACGACGGCTGCTCGGGCTGGGCCCGGGCCGTCGATTAGCGGGACACAATTTCCTTGGTCGACATAGAAGAATAGCGATAGCTATTCTTCGCCTCGATGTCGACCACTGCCGGCGAGCGGGCGCAGCCCAGCTCGGCCGAAGGCGCGGATTTACTCCGCCTTATGCTGGTGGTCAGGCGGCTGTCAGTGCACGTTCGACAAGGCTGGTCTCGCCATCACACCTTCTGCAATAGGCCGCCTGCAAGGTGTCCTCGAGCATCCAACGTTGATCGCGCTCGTCCCATTTTGCCCACGCGTCGAGCACTACGTCGTTCGTTCCGCAAAAGCGGCATTGATAGGTCATGGGTGCCGTCACCATACTCCTCCGCTTTTTGGGGCAGATCTATTTTTCAGGCTACGCTACCGTCGCCAGATGTCCACGCTTCATCTCGTACCGGAAGACATTCGCGCACTGTATCACGTCAAAGAATGGCGCAACGCCGCTGGCGTGCTTTCGACGGCTTGCCCTGAAGAGTGGAACGATATTTTGGAGGCTCTTCGCGAATTCCAGTTATTTCAATCCGAGATTTTGAAGAAGGGAGGACGACATTCGCCCGTCGCAAAGCGCATC
>JAFEEZ010000438.1 GCA_018240825.1 Pseudomonadota bacterium
GGTGAACGATGGATATGCCCAAAGCTACCGATCGCCGGAGCGAGGCAACTTGCCCGATTGGGCCAACTGGAAGGACCAGGCGTGGGGAACGAGCGCCGAACCGATCGTGATGGTCTATAATCGGGGACTCATCGCCGACGCCGCCGTCCCGCGCACGCACGTCGAATTACGTCGTTTTCTGGAAAATACCGGCGGGCGGCGAGCCGGTCAAATCGCAACCTCGGACCCTGTGACGTCCGCGGTCGCGTATCTCTACCTGACGCAGGACCAGCAGGCGACGCACGATATCTGGCGATTGGTACGCGCAATGGGAGACAACAAGGTTCAGCTGTTCACGAGCGCCGAGGAAGTACTGGGCGCCGTGAAATCGGGACGCGCGGCGATCGGCTACAACATTGTCGGCTCATACGCGCTGGGTGAGGTAGAAAGCGATGCGTCGCTTGGCATGATGCTCCCCAACGATTACACGCTGCTCATGTCGCGGATCGCGATCATCCCCGCGGCGGCCGCGCATCCGAGCGCCGCCAAGCTCTTTCTGGATTTCCTGTTGTCGCGCCGCGGGCAGACGCATCTGGCGCAAGTCGACATGCCATCGGTTCGCAGCGACGTGGCTAATCCGCCCGCGTTACGGCCGCCGGGCGTGCCGTTGCGCGCAATTCGGGTGGGCCCCAGCTTGCTGGTCAGCCAGGACGCACTGACGCGGCGCTACTTCCTGAAGCGATGGAAGGCGGCCGTCGACCGCCGGTAAACAAAGGATCGTAGGTCATGCTGCCAGCGCCATGATGCTTCCGCCTGCAGATTTCGCCGCGGCTATCGGCCGCTTGCAATTTCTTCCGCCAGCGCCAGCCTGCCCTCCGTCCGCGTCGCTTTTTTCGAATCGCTGAACGCTTTCCACGACGGATTGGAGGCGAGTTGCTTGCGAACCTTCGCGACGATTTCGTCGCGTCGCGCCAGCGCGGCGTCGTCGCGATACCGCAGCACGATCGTTGCGTTCCACGCGCGCCCGGCCGGAAAGCGGCTCGTCACGATGTCATACCCGTCGAGCACTCCCTCTGTCATCCAGCCGCGAAACTGCGGAATGGTGTAGCCGTCGAGGTACGCGAGATAGTCAGCCGGAGGAATGAGCGCGATATAGGGGATGACCAGAATCGCCGGGTTGGGCGCACTGTCCGCGCCTTGCGAGCGCACGCTTTCGCACGGCGTGGTCTCGACCGCCGCGGCGTCGGCAAGCGCCTGGGCCGCCAGCCCGCCCGAGCCGGGAGCCAGCTGCGCACGCCAGCGGGTCTGCGCGGCATCGTCGCGAAAGGCGATCATGACCATTGCATCCCATACGCCAGCGTCGGGCGCGCGGGTGAACAGCACATCATAGTTTGCGATGAGTCCCTTCGACCGCCAGTTTTGGAGCAGCGAGGCTTGCGGCCCCTTCATGTCTCCGAGCAGCGCGGCGCGATCCTTTGGCGTGGCGGTCACCGTGATCGCCACGCACGGGGCCGCCGACGCGGCGCCTGGAATCGCCCCGACCCATAATACGGCGAGCACGAACTGGATGGCGCTACGGAACATCAACCTCTCCTTCGAATATGAATGCCGTCGCGTCCGACGCGCAACCGCGCTAGCGAGACGCCCGATCAACGAAAATATTGGTGTAGGTCAGATCGATATTCACGCCGGCATAGCGCGGCGAAAGCGCCGCCATCGTCGCCAATTGACGACGCGCGGCGGACACGGACATCCGTCCGTCGGTGTCGAAAGCCTGGCGATCGTCCTCCAGCGTCGCAAGGAACGCCTTGCGGTCCTCCCCCTTGGGGCGCGCCGGCAGCACCGCGGCGATCTCCTCGGCATTGTGCGACTTGATGAAGGTCATCGCCCTGAGCAGCGCCCCGACGAGCTTCTGAACGATCGCCGGGTGCGACGCGACGTAGGCGCGCGGCATATACAGCGAAGTCGAGGGGTAAATGTCGCCCAGACTGGCCCGTGTGCCCGCGATGGAATCGATATCGGCAAGCAGTACGCCCGAATCGGCGAGATAGGAGGACGCGTCGGGCTCGTGCGCGATGATCGCGTCGGCGCCGCCATCGCGGAGCGCCGCCGCCATCGCCGCGGGAGTCGTCGGCGTTAACGCGCGATAGCTGTCGATCGGGAGTCCGGCGCGAGTCATCAGCCAGTTGATCGTCGTCGTCTTGCCCGAATTGCCGCCGCCGACGAAGATCGCCCGCCCCTTGAGATCGGCGATTGAGCGAACCGTTCCCGCCAGTCGTTTGGCGACGATCAGCTTGAGCTGAGGCGACGCGCCCATCACGATCACCGCCTCGCTCGCCAGCCCGCGATCGGCCTGAGTCATGAACGTATGATGATAGAACGCCACCGCCCCATCGGCGCGGCCGTCCGAGATGAGCGTATCGGTGCTCGGGTCGGCGGGCGCATCGACCAGCGTCACGATCAATCCGGCATCGGTGAAATAGTGCAGCCGCTCGGCGACGAGCACTGGCAGGTTGCGAGTCTGGCCCACGCCATCCACCGCGAGCACGACGCGCGGCATCGCCGCCGCGACCTTCGAAGCTCGACCCTGCGCGGCTTGCGAGGGAGCCCCGAGGGCGAGCGACCCGAGCACGATGCAGGACAACAGGCGCATATGTGATTCTCTCCTTGTTCGATGGCGGCAGCTAAAGGTCGACGACCAGCGATCCTTTCTTTGCGCGCGAGACGCACGCCAGCATCACGTCGCCGCGCGCGCGCTGGGCGTCGGACAGAAACCGGTCACGATGATCGATCTCGCCCGCGCACACGGTCAGCGCGCAATCGCCGCATGTCCCCTGCTCGCAGGAACTCGATACCTTGACGCCCGCAGTAACGAGGGCGTCGAGCAAGCTTTCCTCGGGGGCGACTACGATCTTTCGGCCCGACCGGGCGAGCGTGAGTTCGACTGCCTCGCGCGGGCCCGTAGCGGCAAGCGACGAGAAATTCTCTCGATGCAGCGCCGCTTGCGGCCAGCCGGCGCGGAGCGCGGCGCCCTCGACCGCGTCCATGAACCCTTCGGGCCCGCAGACATAGAGGTGCCCACCGCGCGGCCGCTCGGCGAGCAGGCTGCCGAGCTTGCCAGGGATGCTCGCGCGGCCCACCCCGACATGAACGTGCGTTCGACCCGCGAAAGGCCGGTCCGCCAGAACATCGCGAAACGGCATCTCGTCGGCGCTACGGCCGAAATAGTGGAGGGTGAAGGGCTTGCCGCGCGCCGCGAGATGACGCGCCATGCTGAGGATCGGGGTAATCCCGATTCCCGCCGCGATCAGCGTCGCGTGCCGCGTCGAACGCGCGATCGGGAAATGATTTCGGGGCGCGCCGACCAGCAGTTCCTGCCCCGCCTCGAGCGCGTGCATGCCGCGCGATCCGCCGCGGGACTGATTTTCGAGCCGGACGGCGATATGAAAGCGGTCGCGCTCGGCTGGGCCGTTGACCAACGAGAACTGGCGCTTGGGACCACCCGGCACGTGAACGTCGATGTGCGCACCGGCGTTGAAGCGCGGCAACTTGCCACCCCGGAGCGTGACAAGATCGAACGACTTGACGCCGGCGGCCTCGTCGCGAACCGCGGCGATCCGCATCACGGCCGGGCGCGGTCTGCCGATCCGTTTCTGCACATAGCTCTTGACCCCGCTATAGCCGAGATAGACGATCGCCAGCGTGGCGGCGAGACTCAGCAGCTGGCCGGCCAGTCCGCCGACCGCGCCCTGGTGCAGCCCCAGTATCCACTGATACGCGCGCTGCCCCGCCGGCAGCTGATCATAGGGCGTGTAGCGCGCGATCGTCCCGGTTGCGGCGTCGGCATAGACGTAATTGCGAATCTCGCGATGGGCGTCACGCGCGCGGTTGAAATAGATCTCGATCGCCGGCTGGCTTTTGGCGGGCGCCTTGAGCGTCGCCGACAACGGCATTTCACCCGTGAGCGCAATCATGTTGCGCCACGCCGCATCCATCGCCGCCGGGCGTCCAGCGGGCAACGCTGCGATCTTGAGCTTGGGAAGCTTCTTGGCGGTGTTCGCGCCGATCAACGCCTGAATCGTATCGAACCCGATGACAACCCCCGTGCCGGCGATCAGCAGCAGCATCGGCGCGACGAACGCGCCGATCGTCGAATGCCGGTTGCGCGTGCGCGGGCGGCCGGTCAGCCCCGGATCGAAGCTCACCGCCGCCTTCCACGCCGAGCGCCGGCGCGGCCACCAGATGAACAGCCCGATCAGCCCCATCGCCACGGCCATGCCGATCGCGACCGCGCCCGCGACATTGTTGGCGATCGCGGCAGGCAGAAAGCGGAGCCGATGGAGCTTCTCGACGAAGCCGAACGCGCCCGTCCAGCGCGAGTGGACACCCAGAAGATGACCGTCGCACCGATCGAAATACGCCTGTTGATCGTCGTGATATCGCACCATCAGCGACGAGCGCGGATCGGCTTTCCACCACAGCGATTCGACCGGCGATCCCCGATACGCCCCCCGCGCCGCGGCGATAGCCCGATCGAATGACGCCGCGGCTGGGCACGCGCGCGCCGAGACGAGATACGGAGAGACGAGCGCGTCGCTCTGCGGCCGCAGGAGGAGCCATCCGCCGGTCGCGGCGAGGTAGCAACCGGCCAGTCCGACCGTCAGCCCGACCCACAGGTGGATCGATGTCGCGAATCGCTTGACCTTGTTCATGCCGATTCGCCTATGGCTCCGTCCATATTCCCGCCATCGGCCAAATAGCCGATGGCGCCACGGCGCGCCTAAAAGACAACTTAAACGTTTTTCAGACGGATTCGCCGCGCGGGATCGTCACGGTCACGCTCAGTCCACCGGGATCAGCGCGGTTCGCCGCGACGATCGTGCCGCCGTGCAGCTCGACGATGCTTCGGCAGATCGCGAGGCCAAGGCCGGAGCCGCCTTCCGACGCAGTGAAGAAGCGATCGAACAGGCGGTGCTGGATGTCGAGCGCGACGCCGCTGCCCTCGTCCTCCACGACGGTTTGCCACACGCGCGGTCCGAGCACAGAGCGGATCCTCACCGTTCCACCAGGCGGGCTGGCGCGCAACGCGTTCGTCAGCAGGTTGAAGACGATGCGACGCATCCACAGCGGATCGAACGCAATCTTTCCCGCGCCCTGATGATCGATTCTGACGCGACACCCGCTCGCTTCGGCCAGCACCGCGGCGTCGCCGCCGAGTTCGTCGAGAAAGGTTGCCGGATCGATCGGTTCAACGGCAAGCGACATGCTGCTCGAATCGGCGCGCGCGAGCACCAGCAGATCGTCGATCATCGCCGCAAGCTGGTCGATTTGCTCGAGTTGAGCAACGATGTGATTTTCCGTCGTCTCGGGCAACCGCGGCTCGCCGAGCGCCGCTTCGGCATGGAGTCGGACCAGCGACAGGGGCGTCTTCAGCTCGTGGCTCGCGTTCGCGGTGAACTGGCGTATCTGCCGAAACGAAGACTCGATCCGGCCGAGCATCGCGTTCAACAGGCGAGCGAGCGTGTCGACCTCGTCGGACCTTCGGTGGACCGGAATGCGCTCGCTGAGATTGTTCGAATTGATGCGCGACGCCGTCGCGGCGATGTCGCGGAGCGGCCGCAGCGCGATCTGGCTCAGCAGGTAGCCCAGCCCGATGCCGATCAGGATCATCACCGCCAGCAACGCCGCCGAGGCCTCGACATAGGCCCGCATGCCGGCCGCGATATTGGTCAGCGGAGTACCGATCAGGACAACGACATTGCCGTGCGCGAAGCGCCCGACCCGGATCCGTTCGCCGTCGGGAAGCATCGTATTGGCGAAGACCGGATCGCGCGGCCCGACGCCGAACGAACTCGGCAGATTGGACGATCGGAACAGCGGACGGTCAGCCAGGTCGCGGACCTCGACGCGAAACAACGCCGCGGCATTGTCGGTCGGCTTGCGCAGGCCGGCGGCGAGGCCGCGCGGATCGGTCGGTCGTCTTGCGAGATCGAGGTGCGTGAAGATTCGTTGGCGCTCGGTCGCGATCAGACGGTCGAGGCCCTGAACCTGCTTGGCGTTGATCTGGGCGTAGCCGATCGCCAGCATTCCAGCGCTCGCCACCAGAAACGAGGCCGCGTACAACATCGTCAGCCGCGCCGACAGCGAGATCATTGCAGCTGATAGCCGACGCCGCGCACCGTGCGGAAATACTTGTTGTCGGGTGTTTCGATGCGCGCGCGCAGGCGGCTCATATACACGTCGAGCAGGTTGGTATCGATGTCTTCATGCGACTGCCAGATCTTCTCGCTGATGAAGGTGCGCGTGAGAATCCGGCCGGCATTGTGCAGGAATATTTCGAGCAACGCGAACTCGCGGGCCGTGAGTTCGAGCGCGCGGTCGTCGAGCATCGCGGTTCGCGCGACCAGATCGAGCGTGATGCCGCGATGGGTGAGCACAGTCTTGCGCGAAATCGACTGGCGGCGGAGCAGCGCGCGGACGTTGGCGAGCAGCTCGTTCACCTGAAACGGCTTGGCGAGATAGACGTCGGCGCCATAATCGAGACCGGCGACTCGGTCGTCCACCGCATCGCGCGCGCTGAGGATCAGCACGGGTTCGTTGAAGCCGGTTTCGCGCCAGGCGCGCAGCAATCCCAACCCGCTGCCGTCGGGCAGACCGATGTCGAGGACGACCAGATCGAATTTCTCTTCCGCCAGCAGGTCCGCCGCCTCTGCGCAGTTCGTCGCCACCGACACCGAATAGCTTTGTTCCCTGAGCGCGCGGCGAATGAACGACGCGAGCTGCGCATGGTCTTCGACGACGAGAATCTTCATCGCGACAACCGCCTCTATGAGCGCGAAGGACCGGCCACGATCGCTTCGTACAGTTTGTCGGCCCCGCGCCGACTGAACGAAACCTGAACCCGATTTAGGGGAAAATACAGCCCAGCCCTAGCCGCCGCGCGCAAGGGCGCGCAAGCGAATCAAACCAAAGGGGTGACGATCATGAATCGCTGGTGGAAGTCGCTCGGCGTTGTTGCGCCCGCGATCATGGCGCCGGGCATCGCACACGCCGCTCCGGAGGAAATTCAGGTCTATATGGACGAGATGGATGAGGCGGGCGAGTTCGGTCTCGATATCCACAATAACTACGTGCTCGATGGCGATCCGACGCCCGATTATCCCGGCGAGCGGCAATCGCTTCATCAGTATCGCATCACCCCCGAATTTTCGGTCGGGTTGTCGGACCGTTTCGAGTTCGGCGCTTACCTTCCGCTTGCGGCAATCGACCATAACGGCCGATTCACCGTCGACGGAATCAAGTTCCGGCTCAAATATATCGGCAGCAAGCGCGGCGCGCGCTGGTTCTGGGGCGCCAATTTCGAGATCGGCCGCGTGCGCCGCGCGCTCGACCGCAACCCGTACAACGCCGAACTCAAGCTGATCGGCGGCGCGCACGCGGGGCGCTGGACGCTCGCGGCGAACGCCAACATCGACTTCACGGTGTCCGGGCCGGCCCCGTCGCCCGCGACGCTCGAGGTCGCGACCAAGGCGAGCTTCGCGGTGACGCCAGGTCTCTCGCTCGGTGTCGAGAACTACACCGGCGTGGGCGAATTCCGCCGGCTGGGTCGTTTCGGCTCTAGCGAACAATCGACCTATCTGGTCGCCGATACGCATGTCGGCAAGTGGGACCTCAATCTTGGTGTCGGCCGCGGCTATGGCGGCAATCCGGATCGCTGGACCGTCAAGGCGATCGTCGGTGTGCCGTTCTGACGCCGTCGGCCAGCGATCAGCCGTGGATCATTGGCCGCGATGAAAGCGTAGCGACAGCAATCCTTGTCATCAGCGAATCGCGCTTTCCGTAACGGCGCACGAAAATCGGGAGGAGCGGCGATGCTTGTTTCGGGGATGCTCCACGGCGCACGGCTACTGCGCCATGTCGATTTTCCCGTGCCCGAGATTCTCGGACCCGACGCTTCGCTCGATGAGGTACAGGGGCTGATCGATCGCCACGGCCTGGTCTTCGTCAAGCCGGTGTTTCGCGGCGGCGTCGGCAAGAAGGGCAAGGCCGGGCTGGTCGGCAGGGCCACCGATCTCGCCACCGCGCTCGCGGAGAAGGAGCGGCTTTATTTCGTCGAGCATCGCCATGGCGACATCGTCGCCAAATCGAACGGCGTGACGTTCGAAGCGGGCGTTCCGGCCGAGCATGAAGTCTATTTCTCGATCAGCGATTCGACGCGCTTTCGCGCGCCCACAATGACGCTGACCCACCACGGTGGCGTCGATATCGAAGAGCTCGACCCCTCGCGGCTCGCGCAAGTGCCGTTCGACGCGCTGACAGGCCTCAAGGCCTTCGTCGTGGCCAACGCGCTCAGCGATATCGGCGCCCCGCGCGAGATCATCTCACCCCTCGTACAGCAACTCCCGAAGCTGTGGGACCTCGTTCACCATTACGGGATGACCACGCTCGAGCTGAACCCCATCCGGATGCGGCCGGTGAAGGACGGACGGCTGGCCCCGGTCGCGTGCGATTTCAAATGCGCGTTCGACCGCGACGACCATCGCGTCGGCCGGATCGATTTGCCTGCGGAGATTTTCGCGGCCGATACCTCGGGGTTCGAACGCGAGGTCAACGCGCTGCGTACGCATCAAGGTCAGTCCGACGTGTTCGTCGTCAATCCCGGGGGCACGATCCTGGCGCCGACCTTCGGCGGTGGCGCGAATTCGCTCGTGACGCAGTTGCTCGACGACGCGGCCATCATCTCTTCGGATTTCGGCGGCAACCCGCCGTACGAAAAGATGAAGGAAGTAGCCGCGATCTGCTATCGCCACTGGCTCGCGCAGACCAATGTGCTGTTCATCGTCGGCGGCAAGTCGAACAATACCGACATCTACGAAACCTTCCGCGCGATGGGGGACGCGTTGCGCGAGCATTTCAGCGCGCACGGGGCCTCACCGCTCTATGTCGTCGTGGCGCGAGGCGGGCCCAATCTCGTGCGCGGCATGGGCGCGCTCGCCGAAACGTGCGACAGTCTGGGCATTCCGTACCGCCAATTCGGCTTCGACAGCGCGATGTCGGAGGTTGTGCTCTACGCGCGTGACGTGGACGACTGGATGAAAGGGGGTGGCCGCGCGCAAATCGCTTCGCGGCTCGGCCTCAAGGCGGCGGCATGATGCGCGCGGCCGCGAAACCCGAATTGCCCTATCATCTCGGCGTTCGCTCGCTCGCCGATGTCGCCACGCGCGACGACAGGGTGTGCGTGCTCAACATCCTGGGCGGCGAATCGCGCCAGGTGACGCCAGTGTGCCACGCCTTTTCGGGCGGCAACGTCGCGTTCGGCACGTCGCCCGGGCGCCGCGGGCAAGTCCTCGGGACCGCTATCGGCGACATCCCGGTGTTCAACAACGTCCGCGAAGGTCTCGACGCGGGGCATGGCTTCAATACGGGCGTGGTCTATCTGCCGCCGTCGGGCGTCCGCGACGGCGTGGCCGAACTGGTGCGAGTCAATCCGGATCTCGAAAAGATCGTCATCATCACCGAAAAGGTTTCGGTCCACGACGCGCGCGAGGTTCGCGCGATCGCGCAAGCCGCCGGGATCGACATTTTCGGCGGCAACTGCCTGGGCATGGCGGACAGCTGGAACAGGGTGCGGATCGGCGGCGCGTTGGGCGGGGATTTTCCGGCAGAGGTGTTGCTGCCCGGTTCGGTGGCGATCTTTTCCAACTCCGGCGGGTTCACCACCACGATCGCGCAATATCTCGCGACGGCGGGCTGGGGCACGACGACACTCATCTCGTCGGGCAAGGACGTGTATATCCACTATGCCGCGCGCGATTTCGCCATCGGCTTCGCCGCCGACGACCGATCGAAGGCGGCGGTGCTCTATTGCGAGCCAGGCGGCTATTACGAGCAGGGACTGGATTTCACCAAACCGGCGGTCGCGTGCGTCGTCGGCCGATGGAAATCGCGATTGACTCGCGCCGTTGGCCATGCCGGCGCGATCGCCGGGTCCGGAGACGACGCGTCCGCCAAGGAAGGCTGGTTCGTCGAGCAGTTCGGCGTCGGCGGCGTCTTCACCGCCGCGACGCCGCACGTCAGCACCAAGGGCGCGGTAGTGACCAACATCGCCGACATTCCCGCGGCGCTGAGCGCGGTCATGGCGCTCAATGGGCTCACGCCCGATTTCGCACCCCGCGGCGACCTGTCGCTCAAGCCATGGCTCGCCAACGACCAGGGGCTCGAACTGCCGGCGGCGCTTCGTCTGGTTCCGGTGACGGCGCCCGAACCCTATGCCGGCCAGATCGCGACGCTCGACACGCGCATCGGCAAGGTAGTGCCGCGCCAGCAGATGAAGGACGCATCCGGCGCGAGCGTCATGGACGCGAAGACGCAAGTCACGCAGGTCCACCGCCACAGCGTGCTCGACCTTTCGCTGCAGCCGCTCGAGGCCAATTTCGCGCTGCCGCTGGTTCACGACATCGCAGACGATGGCGACCGCGCCATGCTGGACGTCGCCATCGCCGCGGAAAGCAACCTGGTGGGTCAACCGGCGCTGGCCGCGGCTCAGGCGGCGCGCGCCACCGGCAACTCGCCGAACACAGTCATGGCGGCGGCGGTTTCGATCGTCGGCCCCAAAGCGATTGGGCGGGCCCTCGCCTGCGCGAAGCGATTGATCGACCTGTTCGCGCAATCGGGACTCGCCGATCCACGCGACGGCGCGTTTGATGTCGCGTCGATCCCCGTCGATGGCGAGACTGCTGCGCTGTTTCTCGCGGGCCCCGACGACGACGCCGATCCGCGCCCGGAGTCCATGCTGGCGGCGGTCCGTGCGCGCGGTGGCCGGTCGCAGTTCCTCGACTGGCTTGGAACGCTTGGCGGCCGGCCGTCGCGCGACGCGGTGCTCGCGGCGATCGCGGTGACGATCGCCTGGGTTCCGCTGCGGCAAAAGCGCATTTCGCGACTCACCGCCGAGACCTTGCCGTGGTACCTCAGACTTTACGGCGTGATGATCGGCGCCTCTATCCCCGCCGAACACCATCAGTCCGGCATGTTACATGGCGTGTCGCGCGAGGAACGGTTCAATCGGTGGACGATGGCCGATTTTCTTTACCTTGCGATCACCGGCAAGCGGCCGCGCGCCGACGACGCGCTGCCGCTCCAGATGCTTGTCGGGCTCCTGATCTCGAACGGCCCCGGTGCAATCAGCGCGCAGGGCGCCAAGGGCGCGGTCTCCGCCGACGGGCCGCAGACCCCGTCGCGGGTCCAGATCAACAAGGCGATGATGGGTTTCCTGACCCACTCGGGCTACAGTCATGGCGGCAACGGGTTCGAGGCGATCGCGTTCCTGCTCGAGCGATTCCGCGACAGCGGGCTGACCGATCCCGCAGATCCCGAGCACGGCCTCGATCTGACGGCGATGGCGACCGAATTCGCTTACGCGTACAAGGCCGAGCGCCTTGCCGCGAAAGAGCAAGGGGCTGGCGAGCCTGCCGCGCTGCCGGGGATCAATCACCCGGTGTTCCGCGGCGAGAAGATCAATCAAGACCCGCGCGAGCGCTTCATCGCGCGGCTGCTCGATGAGCAAGGCCGCTACAATATCTTTCACGCCTATTACCGCGCTCTTGTCGAAGCTCTCTATGCGGTGGGAGCGACGCGCAACACGTTCTGCGTCAATATCGACGCGGTGATCGCCGCGCTGCTCCTCGCCATGCTGTGGGACGATCATCGCGCCGGCCGGTTGAACGAGCGCGA
>JAFEEZ010000439.1 GCA_018240825.1 Pseudomonadota bacterium
AAACCAGGCCGCCGGCGGACGCTCTGCGCCCGATGTTCGATTTTACCTTCCGGCGGCGCCATTGCGGCCGCTCGTCACCTCCTATTACGTCGTCGACGCGCCGGGTCCGCTGGCCGATTTCACGCACCCCGAATGGGGGAATATCCGCTTTCTGCTGGTCGGCGACATGCGCTTCGGGAGTCCCGATGGTCACGACATGGCGCCGCCGCCCGCGCCGGCGGTGATCTTCGGCCCCTCCGACCGCACGCGCCGGTTCGACAGTCGAGGCGGGCGGACGATCGGCGTCGGTCTGACACCGTTGGGCTGGCTGACCCTGATCGGCAGCGACGCGTCAAAGGCCGCCAACGCGATCCTGCCGCTTGGCGACGAGCTTGGCGCGCCGGGCGAGGTGTTGCGACAGACTCTAGCCCGGGCCGACGGCGACGCCGCGATGGTTGCGATCCTTGACGCGGTGCTGACTGCGCGCAAGCCCGAGCCCAGCCGCTATCATGACGCCGTCGCCAGGGTGCAACAGGCCTTGCTGGCGGGGAAGGCGGACCAGGTCGCCGAGTTGGCGGAAGCGGTCCAGATGGAACAGCGCACGCTGCACCGCGTGTGCCGGACGGTGTTCGGGTTCGCGCCCGTCCGCCTGCTGCGCCGCCAGCGATTCCTGCGCACGCTGGCGAAGGTGCGCGACGCGCTTGACCAGCCGATCGGCCAACTCATCGATTCGCACTATTACGACCAGGCGCACTTTAACCGGGACTTCAAGGCGTATATGGGCATGACGCCGATGGCCTATTTCAGCAGCCCGCGCGAAGTGATGCGCCGCGCAGCGGAAGGACGCAGCGCGCTGCTCGGCGCGCCGGTGCAAGGACTGCACGTCAGCCGCTGACCAGCGCGTCGATCGCCCCTTGCAGGATGTAGCTCGCGGCGAGCTTGTCGACGCGTTCGGCGCGCTTGGCGCGCGACAGATCTTCCGCGATCATCTGGCGTTCGACCGCCTGGGTCGACCAGCGCTCGTCCCACAGCAGGATCGGCAGGTCGAGATCGGCGAGATTGCGCGCGAAGGCGCGGGTCGATTGGGTGCGGGGACTGTCGCTGCCGTCGAGATTAAGCGGGAGGCCGATCACCAGCCCCCGGACGGCTTGTGCGGCGATCAGCGCGGCAAGCGCCTCCTTGTCGTTCGAGAATTTGGTGCGGCGAATCAGTTCGGCGGGACTCGCAAAGCTCCACCCCGCATCGCACAGGGCGGCGCCGATCGTCCTGGTCCCCACGTCCAACCCCAGCAGCCGCCCACCATCGGGCAGGGCGGCGCGATAGGCGAGGCGGTCCTCGGTAATCAACGGCGACTTTTCCGTTCGTGCTGAGCTTGTCGAAGCACGATGTCAACGCCCTTCGACAAGCTCAGGGCGAACGGTTGCATGGTTGCGCGCCGTAAACGCCTTGAACCGCCGCGCAGCGTCGGCGCGGACGTTCGCCCAGAACAGCGAATAGTCGAACACATGATAATTGTTTCCCGGCAGCACATAGCCGCCGAGATCGACCGGCGCGCCGAGGCTCAGGATGCCGCGCCCGGTGCACGCCGCGGCCACGCCCGGCGCCACAAGTTGCGCGTTGTCGAGCGCCTTGGCCGGGACCAACGTGCCGAGATTGGCCTTCGCTTCTGCAGCGCCGTTCGCCGTCCCGGTGATCGGGTTGGTGCAGACCATCGCGCTGTCCTTGCGCGGCCGACCGTCGAAACCCAAGCTTGCGTCGAATACGTCAAGCATCTGCGAAGGGTCGGCGGGCTCGGCGTAACTCTGCCACGACAGGATGCATCCCGCCTGATCGGCCGTCGCGCATTCGGGCAAGCCCAGCGCGGGGAGATCGGCGGTTTTGGAGACCGGCCAGCCGACGACATACGCCGCGACGATGCGCTTCGCGAGCGGTTTGCCCGCGACTCGCTCGCGCAGGATGCGTTCGAGGTGCAACGCGCCCTGGCTGTGCCCCGCGAGGATGATTGGCCGGTCGGGGCCGGCTTCCCTGAGGAACTCATCGAACGCCGCGAGCACATCCTTATAGGCGAAATCGAGCGCCTTTTCGGCATCGGCCTGGCTCGTCAGGAACGCGCCGAACGTCGCCTGGCGATAACGCGGGGCCCAGATCTCGCCGACTTCGTTGAACGCCGACGCCTGTCCTTTGAGGAAAACGCGCGCATATTGGTCGGCGCGCGGATCGTCGAGCGGTGCGTTCCAGTGGGCCCGGTCGATGTATGAGGTCGGGTGAATGAAGAATACCGCCGCCGGGGGCTTCTCGCCCGGCTTGAAGTTGGCGGGTGTCCACAACGCCGGGTTGTTCGCGATGCCGGGACGTGCGAACCACATATCCGCATTCGCGTAGCGCTCGACCGGGGTCGCCGGGCCGCCTGCGAAGCGTTCGCCCGGGACCAGCGCCAGCTTCATCAGTTCCTTCTGGAAATAAAAGAGCAGGCCGCCAGCGACCATCACCAGGATGATCAGAACAATGACGGCGTAGAGGAACTTCCGGGCCATGGACGCGCCGTGCCCGATGCATGCCGCGCTTGCAATCGTTC
>JAFEEZ010000043.1 GCA_018240825.1 Pseudomonadota bacterium
GACACCCTCGTTGCGGAAATAGGCGAACAGCTCCGCCGACTGCGGCTCGATCATCATCGGCTTGTCATGCAGGTCGTGCAGGTCGTTCACCCCCGCGCGGTGCAGCGCGACGAGGACCAGCGGCGAGTGTTGGAAGATCGCCGCGAGCACCACCACCGGCTGACCCGTGCCGCGGAGCAGCATCAGCTCCGAGGTGCCCACGCCGTATTCCGCGCCACCCTTCAGCACCGTCTGCACCGGGTCGCGCCCCGGCTCCGCCTCCATGAGCTCCACCTCGAGGCCCGCCTCGCGGTAATAGCCCTGCGCGACCGCCGCGTAATAGCCCGCGAACTGAAACTGGTGCTGCCACTTCAGCTGCAACCGCACATGCTCGGGCGCGGGCGTGGACGCATCCTCCGCGTATCCGGAGACGCCCAACATCAAGGCCGCAGCCGCCAGCAGCGCCCGCCGCCACCCTCCCGCCATTTGCCCCGGATATCGCACGACGCGAACCATTCACGAATCTCTTTCTCCTTTAAAGCCAAACCTTTGCCCGCGAATCCGTCTTAAACGCCGTTGGTCGCATGCGGGTTGCCCGCCGGGTTTGGCTGGGAGTCTCCCGGCACGATGATTCGCCGCCTCCTTTTGCAGGCCTTCCTTTACCTGCCGCCGGTCGCCCTTTGGGCCGAAAAGCCCTTCACCTTCGCCAAGGCCGCCGATCGTATGCGCCACCTCGCCGCCGTAGAGGGAGCGCGTGAAGGTGGCGGAGTGACCGGCATCGGGTGCCGATCCCTCCGAACTCACGCCCCGATCGGGTGCCAGGTCGTCTTGAATTCCAGCGTATCGCGGATCGCGTAGAGACTCTGGGCGCTCGCGGCCAGCCAGTCGGTCTTGTCCTCGGCCTTCAGCAGGTGCGTGCGCTTCACGCTTTCGGCCGCGCCGAGCTTGAGCGCCTTGCGTTCCTCGGCGTTGGCCACGCCGGAGACCGCGCGCAGGTGCGTGTGCGTGGCGAAGGTGGGCACGATCTCCTTGCGGAAGCCCGTCAGCACATTAACCACGCCGCCCGGCAGGTCGCTCGTCGCGAGCATCTCACCGAGGAGGATCGCCGGGTAAGGCTGCGTGGAAGAAGCGAGCGCGACCACCGTGTTGCCGCTCGTGATCGCGGGCGCGATCAGCGACACCAACGCGAGCAGCGGCGCCTCGTCGGGCGCGATCACGCCAACCACGCCCATCGGCTCCGTGACGGTGAAGTTGAAATGCGCGGAGGCGACGGGGTTCACGTTGCCCAGCACCTGCTCGTACTTGTCGCACCAGCCCGCGTAGTACACGAGGCGGTCCACCGTCGCGGCGACTTCCTTGGCCGCTGCGGCCTCGCTGGCGCCGCCGAGGCGGATCGCGTCGGCCAGCTCGCCGGCGCGCGCCTCGATCATCTCGCCGAGGCGATAGAGGATCTGGCCGCGGTTGTACGCGGTGCGCTTCGCCCAGCCCGGGCCGGCCTTGGCGGCGGCCTCGACGGCGTTGCGCAGGTCCTTGCGCGTGCACTGCGGGATGTTGGCGAAGAAATTGCCCGCGGCATCCTTCAGCGGAAACGTGCGCGCGCTCTCGGAGCGGATGAACGCACCGCCGACGTAAACCTTCGGGGTCTTGGTGATGGGGAGACGGCTCATGTGGCGGCGGTGTTGTCGGCTTCGATTTCGGTTTCGGAGACCTCACCCTGGAGGTGGGTCTTCTCCTTGTAGGCCTTCGCGACGAAGATGTAGGCCGCGACGCAGCCGATGGAAAGGTAGGCGTAGAAGGTGTAGTAGTCCGCGCCGTGCCATTTCAGGGTGCCGTCGGGCTTGGTGATGAACATGTACACGAGCGCCGTGAAGGCGTTGCCCGCCGAAATGGAGAGCAGGTAGAGCGACATGATGATCGACTTCATGTGGCGCGGCGCCTGCGTGTAGGCAAACTCGAGCGACGTGATCGACACCATCACCTCGCCCGCGGAGAGCAGAGCGTAGGCCGGCATCTGCCAGCCGACGTTGGGCTTCAGTCCGGCGGCCAGCTGCCGCTCGATCCAGGCGCTCACGAGAAACGACAGGCCCGTGACCACGAGGCCGAGGCCGATCTTGCGCAGCGGTGTGAGCGGGAAGACCCGGCTGATGAGCGGATACCCCACGTAATGGAGCAACGGGATGAAGGCCAAAATCATCAGGCCATTCACCGTCTGGATCTGGGAGGAGTACCACGTGATGCCGAGGAAATGCAGATCCATCTTCTCCGCCTGCAGCACCCACTCGCCGCCGCTCTGGTCCCAGAGCGACCAGAATACCGCGACAAAGGCAAAGACGACGGCGATGCGACCGATGACCGACCAACCCTCGCGGTTGAAGGTGTCGCGCAGGAAGGTTTTCCCGCCCGGCGGGATATGCGCGAATTTGCCGCGCCCGAGCCAGAAGGCCCACGTCGCGACCAGCATCAGCACGGCGGGAATGCCAAAGGCCGCGCCCGCGCCGTATTTCTGCAGCAGCCACGGCGTGAGCAGAATGGAGACGAACGAGCCGGCGTTGACCGAAATGTAGAACCAGCTGAACGCCTTGGAAATGAGGTGCTTGTTGTCCGGCCCGAACTGGTCGCCGACGTGCGAGGAGACGCAGGGCTTGATGCCGCCCGCGCCGAAGGCGATGAGGCCGAGCCCCAGCCCGAGTCCGAGGCGCGTATGGTCGAACGCCAGCACGAGGCTGCCCGCGCAGTACACGAGCGAGAGCCAGAAGATCGTGCGGTACTTGCCCC
>JAFEEZ010000440.1 GCA_018240825.1 Pseudomonadota bacterium
CGTTGACCGCCTTGAACCGGTCCAGGTCGATGAACAGCAACGCTGCGACGTCGCCCGCGGGCATTTCCGACAGCTGGCGCTCCGCGACGCGGCGGAAGTGCGTACGGTTGGGCAGGTTGGTGACGGGATCGTACATCGCCAGCCGATGCACGCTGTCGAGATTGGCGGCGACTTGCTGGAACAGACCGTCCATCGCCTGGGCGAGGTGCGGCACGACGACGCCGACTTCGGGTGGAACGGGTCCTTCGAGGTCGCCGCGCGCCGCTTCAGCGATCCGACCGATGGCGGCATCCAGTGCGCCGGCGGTGGTTCCGATTGCGCGCTCGGCCGCCGCCCACGAAAACACCGCGCAGACTACCGCCGGGATCAACGCCCGCGCCAAATTGTCGAAGCTGAGCGTACCATGCGACGTCGCGAGCACGGCGAGGATGAACACCACAGCGCCGGCGCACAAAGCGAAGGTAATCGCCCGGCCTTTCAGCGATGCCGATTCCATGTCGCTCCGAACAATCCCCGCTCCGCGCGCGAAACGCGCTCAACTGCGAGGATTTAGGGCCGAAAGGGTTAAGATTTCGGTGTCGCGCGCGACCGCCGGAGCACGATGTAGAGCGCGCCGGCGCCGCCATGCCGCGGGCTGGCGCCGCGCACCGCAGCGATCGCTTCAGTATGGCGCGAGGCGTGAAGCCAATCGTCGACCGCCGCGCGGATCGCGCCGCGCGTGTGCGGCCGCTCGCTGTCACGACGGGGCGGCTTGCCGGTGATGAGCAGAATGACCCGGTCGCCGCGGACGCGGGCGCGTTCGAGCGCGGCGTCGAGGATGGCGTGGGCGGAAGTCAGCGTATGGCCATGGAGATCGACGGTGACATCGGGTTCGAGCGCTCCGCGGGCGAGGCGGCGGTCCCAGCTGGCGTCGAGGGTGGCGCCGGGGGCCGATTTCTTCCTCAGCCCCGCCCGTTCAGGAAAAAAGCTCGATCGCGGTTTGACCGCGGGCGACGGCCTCGATAAAATATCCGCCGCCTCAACCCTTTCCTCCGAGGGGCCGGGCTCGACCGGTTTCGTCCCCGGCAACGGCGTCACCGTCGCCATCACGCGCGCCCACAGGGCCACCTCGTCAGGGCTGAGGCGTCGTCCCGCCACCGGCGCTCCCCTGCAATCGCGCAAGCGTTCCGACCGGCACCAGCACGAACGCCGTTCCCCGCGCCGACATGCCTCCGGCGATCGCCTCCGCCTCCGGGCCGCCGCCCCAGAAGGTGTCGACGCGGTTGCTTCCCTTGATCGCGCCGCCGGTGTCCTGCGCTATCCAAAGCCCCGTCGCATCGGCTCGATCCATCGACAGGAACACTGGCGCACCCAGCGGAATGAACCTGGCGTCAGCGGCAACCGTCACGCCGCCGGTGACAGGCAAGCCCAGCGCTCCGAGCGGCGGGCCGTCGAGCACACGGAAGAACACATAGGATTTGTTCTCGCGCATGATGTCGCGCCCGCGGTCCGGATTGGCGCGCAGCCAGGCGACGATATCCTGCATCGACGCGCGCCCCGGCTGGAGCAGCCCGCGATCCTTCATCAATTTGCCGATCCCGGTATAATCGCGTCCGTTCTGGCTGTCGTAACCGATGCGAAAGGTCGAACCGTCGGGTTGCCGGACATCGCCCGACCCCTGCACCTGGAGGAAGAACAACGCGACACGACCGGCCGCCCAGCCGATGATCGGCGCTTGCGTCATCGCCCCCGCCTCGATCTGCGCGCGGTCGTAATAGGGTACGAAACTCCTGCCCTCAACGCGCCCACGGATCGACTTCCCCTTGAGCCCATCCGAGAATTTGCCGAGATCGACGTCGATCAGGTCGGTCGGGCGCCCGTAAATCGGCACCTCATAGCCCGCGCGCCGAACGCGCGAGCCCTGGATTTCCGGAATATAGTATCCGGTCGCGAATGCCCTTCCGTCGCCGACCTGCACGGTTTCGAAACTGGTCGCGAAAAATGCTTGCGGGTCGCTCGCGGTCTGCGCGGCGGCGCAGGCCGCGCGCCAGTCCGCGCCGCGGGTCAGGCCCGATTGATCGGTGCGGCGCATCAGTTCGCGGCAGCTAAGTCGGAACGCGGTCAGCGCCTTGGCGGCGCGCGTGCGGTCGATGTTGAGCGACGTCACCGCCGGTCCAGCGACCACTCCCGCGCCTGCGGCGTTGGCGCCGGCGGGCACGGCGTTGGTGTTGGTTATCGGCGGCAGCGGCGTGGATGCGACGGGCTTGCGGACGGGGACCGGTTCGCGCGCGGTTGGGGGCGATGGGGGCACGATCCGCGCGCCGCACGCAGAGAGAAGCGCCGCTGAAAGAATAGTCCAGTTTTTACCCGGCACGCCACCACTCCCGTCCTGCTCACCGTTAATGACGGGACATGGATTTGGACACAAGGCGGTGGGGAGCGACGCGGGAGTAAATCCCTTATCGTCGATTCTCGCTACGCGAGGCGGCAGCATGACGCTTCTCGCGATCTAGCTCCGCCAAGTCGCTGCGCTCACGCCTCGTCCGTATCCGCGAGCTTCCAGTTGGGATCGCCGCTCTTGAGCGTGCGCGAGAAGGTCCACACGTCGTGCGTTACCGTCGCGTCCGTCAGCGACCCCGCGATCAGCGTACCCTGGGCGTCGCGCGTCACCGCCGCGATGTCGGCGTCGAACGCCACCGTGATCCGCACGGTCTTCCCCGAAATCGTCGCATCGGTAATCAACGCCCGCTCGATCGCAACCAGACGGTTCTCAAACACATGCCCGGCCTCCCCGCGCGCCTTGATCGCCTCCCCGAAGGCGTCGCGGACGTGATCTTCGGTCAGCCAGTCAAGCGTTTCGGTATCGCCCTTCCAGAACGCTTCGAGAATCATCCGATACGCGTTCTTCGCCCCGTCGAGAAAACCGGCCACGTCAAAAGACGGGTCAGCCGCGATCAGCGCGCGCAGGCCCGACTGCGCCCGCGCCTCGATGGCCTGCGGACCCTGGTCACGCACTTCCGGCCCGGCGTCGACCACGCGCGGGATCGTCAGCGGGGGCACCGGGCGATCATCCGCCGGGTTGCGCAGCACCTGTTCGTGCCCCGTCCGCTTGCCGAGCACAGCGTACAGCCGCAGCCCCAGGAAGACCGCAACCATCGCGAGAATGACGATATAGACGAGCACCGGAACTCCACCTTGACCAGCGTCCAACATAGGCACAAGAAACGCGCGATTCAAATACCGGGTCCAACGGACCGGCGTTGAACTGGATCGGTCGCCCTGCTAGGCGCGGCCAGCTTCGCCGCGCCGCCTAGCGTGCGAGCGCGATTTCACCAAGTCTGACAGAAAGCAACAGGGCAAATGGACGATCAAGTTAACGCCGACGCAAACCTTGCCAACGGCGCCGACAATCTGCCGGCGATCGGCATGATTTCGCAATATGTGAAGGATCTGTCGTTCGAAAGCCCCAGCGCCCCGGCGATCTTCCAGCAGCAGAGCCAGCCCAATATCGAGGTCGAATTCGGCATCGCCGCCAACAAGGTCGCGGATGACGTCCACGAAGTCACGGTGAAAATCGAGGTCAAGGCCAAGAGCGACACGATGACCGCGTTCATCGTTGACCTGACCTATGCCGGACTGTTCGGCGTCCGCAACGTGCCCGACGATCAGCTCCAGCCGTTCATGCTCGGCGAAGCGCCGCGCCTGTTGTTCCCGTTCGCCCGCCGCGTGGTGGCCGACGCGGTGCGCGACGGCGGCTTCCCGCCGCTGATGCTCGACCCGATCGATTTCGGGTCGTTGTACATGCAGCAATTGCAGGCCAAGGAAGCGGCCGAGGCCGAAGGCGCCGCGGGCAACGCCTGACGCTCGCCCGGCTACCGGGGGACCATAGATGAACCTGACCAGGGCGCTGGGATCGGTCGGCGGGCTGACGCTCGCCAGCCGTATCCTCGCGCTGGTCCGCGACACATTGCAGGCGACCTATGTCGGCGCGAGCTTTGCGTCGGACGCCTTCTTCGTAGCATTCCGTCTGCCCAACATGTTCCGCGCGTTGTTCGCCGAAGGTGCGTTCTCCGCGGCGTTCATCCCGATGTTCAATCGCAAGGTCGGCGAACAGGGTGAGCTGAGCGCCGGTCTGGCGTTCGCCGAAGCGGCGCTCGCGGTGCTGTTGCCGATCCTCGCGATTTTCACCGTCGCGATGCTGGTCGCCGCCTGGCCGGTGACGTTTGCATTGTCAGGCGGGTTCACGCGCCAGGCGCCGACGCCAAACCAGTTCGCGTTTGCGGTCGAGCTGTCGCGCTGGACGATTCCCT
The DNA here is from genome assembly GCA_018240825.1 of Pseudomonadota bacterium. Classification (GTDB taxonomy): domain Bacteria; phylum Pseudomonadota; class Alphaproteobacteria; order Sphingomonadales; family Sphingomonadaceae; genus Sphingomonas. The sequence goes on from JAFEEZ010000440.1 coordinate 4,290, forward strand.
ATCTGATGCTGATCAGCCTCGCCTCGCTGCTCGGCGGCATCCTCAATTCGCTCAACAAGTTCTGGGTCAACGCTGCCGCGCCGATCCTGCTCAATGTCGCGATGGTCGGCGGGCTGTGGTTTTTCCACGGCGCCGACGCTTATCAGACCGCCCGCGTCCAGGCGATTTCGGTGACGGTTGGCGGCGCGATGCAGCTGGCCTGGCTGATCCTGGCGTGCCGTCGGGCGGGCGTGAGCCTGAAAATCCGCAAACCGGTCATAACCGAC
>JAFEEZ010000441.1 GCA_018240825.1 Pseudomonadota bacterium
AATGCGTCCGTGCCGATCAAAGCGGTTGGAACCTGGCCGGTGATGACGACCATCGGGATCGAATCCATCAGCGCGTCGGTGATCCCCGTGACAGCATTGGTCGCGCCCGGTCCAGAAGTGACGAGCACGACGCCGGGCTTGCCGGTCGAACGCGCATAGCCCTCTGCGGCGTGAGTCGCCGCCTGTTCGTGGCGGACCAGGACGTGGCGGATCCGCTTCTGCTTGAAGATCGCGTCGTAGATCGGAAGCACGGCGCCACCGGGATAGCCGAACACGACCTCCACACCGAGGTCGCACAGCGCCTCGATCAGTATGTCTGCTCCTGAACGTTCCTGAACCATCGGGCCACCTTTTGTGCGCTGCGGCGTAGAAAGACTAAAATTATCCGTCAACCGTAAAATACGCAATAATATTTCATTTTCGGCATCGGATATACGTTGTGCAACAAAAAAGCCGCCCGGAGACGGACGGCTTCTCGCGGTCGGCTCTCCGGACGGCGGGTCAGGGAATAATAAGTACGATTCGGGTCGAAAGCGCGCACACCAGCGCCAGGCCGATCGGCTGGAGCAGCGAGGGCGACGTGACGGTCATGCTAGTTGGGTAACAGCAGGCGGTCCGATTGCCAAGCCTGCGATCAGCGCGGCTGCGTCGGGCATGCCTTCCGCGCGCAGCCAATGATCGGGCGGCTGGTTGCGGAACCAGGTATATTGCCGCTTGGCATACTGCCGGGTGGCCAGAGCGGCGCGGTCGATCGCATCGCCGAGCGTGATCGTGCCGAGCGATGCTGCGGCAAGTTCGGGCAAGCCGATCGCGCGGCGGATCGGAGCGTCGAGCGGCACGTCCTCGCGCGCGACCAAGGCCGTCACCTCCGCCATCGCGCCTTCTTCCACCATCGCTGCAAAGCGCCGGTCAATCCGCTCGTGGAGCCAATCGCGCGGGGGCAGCAGGATCAACGCAGCGAGGTCGATGCGGCCGCCGATCCCGCCGACGCGTTCCTTCCGCCAATCCGCAATCGAGCGGCCGGTCGAGCGGACGACTTCCAACGCCCGCGCGATGCGTGTCGTGTCGGTCGCGTTGAGCTTCGCCGCCTGCGCGGGATCGGCGATTTGCAGCTCGGCATAGGTATCGGCGGTCGCCATCGCGCGCACCTCGGCGCGGATCGCAGGGTCGATCGCGGGCACCGGCGCGATGCCGTCGATCAGCGTGCGGATATACAGCCCGGTACCGCCGACCAGGATCGGCAAGTTGCCCGTCGCGACCGCCGCATCGATTGCCGCACAGGCCTCCGTTGCCCAGCGCCCCGCCGAATAGCCGGTGTCGGCAGCGTCGACATGTCCGAACAATCGGTGCGGCGCGCGCGCTTCCTCTTTCGCCGACGGCCGCGCCGTTACGATACGCAAGTCGCGATAAACCTGCGCGCTGTCCGCATTGATGATCGTCCCGTTGTGCCGTTCGGCCAGCATCAGCGCGAGCGCGGACTTGCCGCTCGCGGTCGGCCCTGCGATGAGCGCGACTTTTGGGAGGTCCGGCATTCTCTACTCCCGCTCGCTTCGAGCGAAGTCGAGAAGCGTTTCCCGCGTCAGCGTGTCTCGACTTCGCTCGACACGAACGCCAGGGGAGGGATCGCATGGGAGATCGGATTTGTTCATCGCGACCCTGATAGCCGCGCGCTTGCCGAAGGGCGAGGTCGCGGCGGCGCGCGACTGCCTCGACGCGGCGGGTTGCTTGCCGGCGGCCGAAGTCTGGGTCGAAGATGGCGAGGCGTGCGACTTGCAATTCGGCCGCGACATGGCGGCGGCGCGCGCCGCGCTGGAGGGACAGGGCTATGACGCGGTGGTCCAGCCCGCCGAATACCGCCGCAAGAAACTGATCGTCGCCGACATGGATTCGACGATGATCACGGTCGAGTGCATCGACGAACTTGCCGATTATGCGGGGATCAAGGCGGAGATTGCGCTCGTCACCGAAGCGGCGATGCGCGGCGAGATGGATTTCGGCCAGGCGCTCGACGCGCGCGTGGCGCTGCTCAAGGGGATGGACCAGGGCATCATCGACCGCTGCCTTGCCGAGCGTGTGAAAATCATGCCCGGCGCGTGCGAACTGGTGCGCACGATGCGCGCGAACGGCGCGGCGGCGATCCTGGTGTCGGGCGGCTTCACCCGCTTCGCCGAACCGGTGGCGCGCGAGATAGCGTTCGACCGCGCGATCGCCAATGTGCTGGAGGTGACGGACGGTAAGCTTACCGGCGCGGTGAAGAAGCCGATCGTCGATTCCGCGACCAAGCTGGCGACGCTGTCGGAAGCGATGCTCGACTTGAGCCTGTCTCCCGAAGAAACGCTCGCGGTCGGCGACGGCGCCAACGACCTCGCGATGATCACACAGGCCGGGCTGGGCGTCGCGTACCATGCCAAACCGGTTGTCGCCGAAGCCGCCGGCGCGCGGATCGATCATGGCGATTTGACGACGCTGTTATTCGCGCAAGGTTATGCGCGGAAAGATTGGGTCAGCTAATTGTGATCCACCCCGGCGAACGCCGGGGTGGCGCTAGATGATGAAGCAATGGTCAGGGCGCGACCGGCACGCACGGTTTGACCGCGCCGCATGCACTCGCGGCTTCGGCCTTCGATCGATACGGACCGACCAGCACCTTGGTCAGCGCGCCGGCCTTGACCAAGCTCGCCTGTCTTCCCGGGAAACGGTCGCCGACCTCGCTCCACAGCTTGCGCGCGTTGTTCGGGTCGCCGAACGCGCCGAGTTGAACGCGCCAACCGCCCGCCGCCGCGAGGGGAGCGGGTTTTGGCGCTGGCTTGGGCGTCGGCTGAGGCGGCGTGGGTGCGGCGACAATGGCCGGCTGTTTTCCTTTCGGCGGCTTGACGGGCAGAGGATAGGTCGTGCCGGGGCTGCTCGGCGGGACGTCGATCGTGCCGATGCTCGGACGTGCATCACCGTTGCCGCCCGCCACTTCGGCCGGATAGCCCGGCCGTCCGACCTGCTGTTCATATTGCCGCGCGAGCGCGATGCCCTGCTGGCGCTGAGCGTCGGGGATATATTTGTCCATCTCGGCCAGCGTCTGCGACGCCTGCGGCAGTCCTGCCGCTGACGAGCGTTGCAGCAAGGCGTATGCGCGGACCCAGTCGCGTTGGACGCCGTCGCCGTTGAACAGCATCGTGCCGAGCACGAGTTGCGCCCGCGGCTCGCCGCGCGCGACCGCCTTTTCAAGCCACGGCGCGGCCTCGGCGCGCTTGCCCTCCTGGAACAAGGCGAGGCCGTAATTGTCCTCGGCCTGCGGATGCCCCTGCAATGCGGCGCGGCGATACCAGCTTTCCGCCATCGGCAAGTCGACCGGAACGCCGCGTCCGAGCTTATAGGCCTGACCCAGATTGAACTGCGCGTCGGGATCGCCGGCGATGGCCGCCTTGCGCCATTCGGCGACGGCGGTGACGTAGTCGCCGCGGTTCCAGGCATCCACCCCGGCCTTGGTGTCGGCCAGCGCCGGGGCCCCGGCAATAAAAAAGGAAAGCGCCGCAGCGCCGATCAGCATTCGCATGGTTACGCGTCCCCGAACAGCTACACCCCGATGAGCTTCATAATGCGCGTTACGCCGCGAATGGCAAAGATTTCGTTCAGCATGAGGTGGAACGCCGGTCCGTTTCATAACGCCTGCGTTAACCGGTTCTTAGTTCCCATCATGGCACTTCACCGTTGAATAGCGGGGAGTTACAGGATCAATGCGCGTTCTCGCGATGGCATCGCAGAAGGGCGGATCGGGCAAGACGACGCTGTCGGGGCACCTCGCGGTGCAGGCGCAGCTCGCCGGCGCCGGCCCTGTCGTGCTGATCGACATCGACCCTCAGGGATCGTTGTCCGACTGGTGGAACGAGCGAACGGACGAATATCCGGCGTTCGCGCAGACCACTGTTGCGCGGCTCGCCGCCGACCTCGAAGTGCTGCGTCAGCAAGGCTTCAAGATGGCGGTGATCGACACGCCGCCGGCGATCACGATGGCGATCCAGAGCGTTATCCAGGTCGCCGAGCTGATCGTCATCCCGACTCGTCCGTCGCCGCACGATCTGCGCGCCGTCGGCGCCACGGTCGACCTGTGCGAGCGCGCCGGCAAACCGTTGATCTTCGTCGTCAACGCCGCGACGCCCAAGGCCAAGATCACCTCCGAAGCCGCGGTCGCGCTGTCGCAACACGGCACCGTCGCGCCGATCACGATCCACCACCGCACCGATTTCGCCGCATCGATGATCGACGGCCGCACCGTGATGGAAGTCGATCCTAACGGTCGCTCCGCCGCCGAAGTCCGCGAATTGTGGGCGTACATCGCCGACCGACTCGAAAAGAATTTCCGCCGCACCGTTTTCGCCGCGCCCACCGCGGTGCCCTCGACGTTCGGCATGCAGCGTCCCGCGGCGGGCGGCGGCTTCGGCCGTCGCGTGCTGGGCTGAAGGGGCGCACGATGATGAGCGAACCCAAGCCTTTCGCTTCTTTGTCTTCGGGTCTGCTGGCGCGCAAGGGTCAGGCCAAGCCGGCGATGCGCCCGCAGGGCTTTACCGGCGGTTATGCGTCGCTTGCCGGCGGCCTGGAGGATCTTGGCTGGAACGACATGGGTCACGCGCCCGAACCGGCCGCCGACATCCATCCGATTCACGAAAACGAGATCGTGGCGCCGCCCGAAGGCGTGCCGCCGGTCCTCGCGCAGCGCCGCCAATTGAAGGAAGAATTCGACCCGCCGGTGATCGACGCGGTCGCCGATGAGCATCAGGTCGCGGTGGAAGCGCCGTCGCTTCCCGAACCGGCCGAAGTCGTGTCCATCGTCCGCCGCCCGGTGTCGGTCGCAACCGCCAGCCGGCTGGCGCGCGAAACGCGGCACAAGGCGAAGGCGGCGTTCACGCTTCGCCTCGATGAAGATCGCCATCTTCGCCTGCGGCTCGCCAGCGCGCTCAGCGGCCGGTCTGCGCAGCAATTG
>JAFEEZ010000442.1 GCA_018240825.1 Pseudomonadota bacterium
CAGAGCGCGCGATTGCGCTCCGCAATGCCGGCGAAATCGCCCTGCATGCGGATGCCGTAGATGGCCGCGCCGACGGCGGGCAGCGCCGCGCTGACGATCGTCGCCGCGATCGTCAGCGGTTGCGCGAGCACGTCGAGGCTGTGCACCATCGCATCAGCCGCCTTGAACGCGAGCAACCCGGCGCATGTCACGACGGTCAGCCCGAACATCACCGTGCCGAGCGTGTGGAGGCGGTGTTCGAGGCGGTGCATCCGTTCCGCGTCGCTCGCGAGATACGCAACCTGATCGTCGATCAGCGCGATCAGGCTGTCGCGCACGCATCGTAGATACGCCGCATCGACCCGGGCCGACGGCAAGCCAAGATCGCGCGACGTGCCGCGCGCGTACCAGTTGACCCATCCCGTCGCGCGCGCGCTCGTTTCGCGCAAGTCGAGGTCGCCGAGCTGCGACGAGACCGCGAGGCAGCGCAATTGTTCGGCCAGCGCGCGGTTGTCGAGCCATAGCCGGTGCCAGGCGGCGCGATTGCCGACGCGCGTCTGAATCAGGATCGCGGCGATCGTCACCAGCTCGAAAGCGATGAGCACCGGTTTGGCGGTGGCCGGCAGCGCCAGTCCCAGGAGCGACAGGATCACCGCGAGAGCGGCGAGCATGAAATTGGTGATGTACACGCTGCGGAACAGCTGCGCGGCGCGCGTTGCGACCGCATCGGCCCGGGCAAAGCGCGGCGTCAATTCCTCGCGCAGGGTATCCGAAAAAGCCGCACCATCTGGATGCGACCGCGCTGCGGCGGGATGGATCTGGTGGGCGAAGTCGGACCGCTTGGGACGACGCACCCCCATGATCGCGAGGAGCATCGGGTAACCGAACGCTATCGACCACCGGCCGCCGCCATGGCGATCGAGCCTGTCGAGGATCGCGCGGCTGTCGGGGTCGGATGGCCGGTCGAGCAGCCCGCGGATCAGCCCCGGCAATCCGCTCAGGTCGCCGCGCGCCACGGTCTCGACAGTCTGCTGGCCAAGGTCGAGTTCCTCCAGCCCATCCCACAGCAATTTGGGCGATTGCGCGTGCGCCGGGTCGATATGAATGACCGGGATACCCAGCAGCACCGCCTCGGCAACGATCTGCGGCGCGCCGCCGCGCCCGCGGACCGGCCCGCCATCCCACACCGCGACCAGAACGTCGCACTGCGTCAGCGCGACCCGCCCGGCGCGCTCATATGCGACGCCCTGCCCGCCCGCGGCGTTGCGGTCGCCGGGCAGCTCGAACGTCGCTGCGGCGCTCGCCAACCGGGTCAGGAACTGGTCGCGCGCCATGCCTTCGGCGAAATCCCCGACGAAATCCTCTCGAAAGAAGGGCAGCACGACATCGAGCGTCCAGCCGCGTGCGACGGCACAATCGGCGGCGATACAATCGGCTCCTTCGGCAAGCCCGGTGATCAGGCGTAGGTCGCGGCAGCTGGCCGGGCGTGCAATCTGTTCGATCTGGAGGAACAGCGCGGCTAGGGCGTCGGTAACCGCAGCGACATTGTCCGCGCCGAGACGATCGAGCCGGTGCCCGGTGATGCCAATGCCCAGTTTCTCGCGGGGCAGGAGGCCGGCGCCGCTGCCGGTTAACCGTTCGGGTAAGGGCGCGTTCACCCCGGATGCGTAAGGCTATCCGCCGCCCCAGGTCAACGACGTCAACTCAGGACGGCGGCCTCGCCTGATCGCCCGCCCTCCGTTCACGAGCTGTCCCGCCATGCGTCCATATCATGGTCGTAATCGGCGCGCACCTCGTCGAGCCCGCGCTGGAGCCTGGCGATCTCGGCATCGCGTTTGGCGGTGAGATCGTGCCGCTCGCGCCGCAGTTTTTCTTCGCGACGGCGGATCGCCTCGGCGGCTGTGTCATACATTTTGCCGGCCCTTTCGAGCGCTCGTTCAGCGGCGTTCAGCTTGCGCCGGGACGGCTTTGGCTTCGGTTTTATCTTCTTTCCGGTTGTCAAGAGCTCCGGTGCCGCCCTGGTCGACCGTGCCTTCGATTTCGGCAAGGCCGCCAGATGCTCGTCGGCGGTGCCGCGGGCGTGCTTGATCACTTGCCCCGGCCTCGCCAGCGGCTCCATGGTCAGCTTCGGATCAGTGACAACCGATGCCATACCGCGCGCGAACAGATTGGCGTCCGTACCCCACGCCTCGAGCGCCGCCTTCTGACTGGGCGCCGCGACATAGGCGTCGTGGAAGCCGATCGGCGTGCAGAAGACCTTGAGCTTGCGGGCCATGCGAACGACGACCTAGCTGACGCCGGTCCCGCCGTTCGCGCCGACGATGCTCCCAGTGGTGAAGCTGTTCCGCTGTTCCGCCAGCGTCACGTACAGGCCGCCCAGTTCGACCGGTTGGCCCGCGCGGCCGATCGCGGTGTCCTGGCCGAATTCCTTGAGCTTGCCCTCGAGCTGCCCGCCCGAGACCTGCAACGGGGTCCAGACCGGTCCCGGCGCCACCGCATTGACGCGGATGCCCGTGGTCGCGAGCTGCTTGGCGAGGCCTTTGGTGAAAATCTCGATCGCACCCTTGGTCGTCGCATAATCGAGCAGATCCTCCGCCGGGTTGAACGAATTGACGCTGGCGGTGTTGATGATCGTCGATCCCGGCTTCATCACCGCGGCCACCGCCTTCGACAGCCAGAACATCGCATAGATGTTGGTTTTCATCGTCCGGTCGAACTGCTCGCTGGTGATGTCGGCGATCGATTTCTGCGCCTGCTGATACGCGGCGTTGTTGACCAGGATATCGAGCCCGCCGAGCTTTTCGACGGTTTGCTCGATCAGCGATTGGCAGAACGCCTCATCGGTCAGGTCGCCGGGCAATTGCACCAGAGTCGCGCCGTCTTTGTCGAACACGGCCTTGAGATCGTCGGCGTCGGCCTGTTCTCGCGGATGATAATTGATCGCCACCGCCGCGCCTTCGCGGGCAAACGCGATCGCCGCCGCCCGGCCGATGCCCGAATCGCCGCCAGTCACCAGCGCCTTTCGCCCCGTCAGCCGCCCGGTCCCGACATAACTGTCCTCGCCGCTGTCGGGCACGGGGTCCATGTCACGTTGCAGGCCCGGCCATTCCTGCGACTGTTCGGCAAAGCCCCCGGTATGAAATTTGTCCTGCGGGTCGATCAGCGTATCGGTCATCGCGAAAACTCCTTCGCGTCGCCAACCGCGCAAGCGGCGGATGGTTCAATTGGAACGTGATCGCGATCGCCCGGTTGTTCCTTGATGCGAATCGCGACCTATAACGTGAACGGCGTCAACGGCCGGCTGCCGGTGCTGCTGCGCTGGTTGGCCGAGGCGCAGCCTCACATCGTCTGCCTCCAGGAATTGAAGGCGCCGCAGGAACGGTTTCCGGAGAACGCGATCCGCGACGCTGGCTACGACGCTATCTGGCACGGTCAAAAGGCGTGGAACGGCGTCGCGATCCTCAGCCGCGTCGGGGCGCCGGTCGAAACGCGCCGCGGGCTGCCGGGCGATCCGGACGACGTGCACAGCCGCTATGTCGAGGCCGCCGTCAACGGCGTCATCGTCGCCAGCCTGTACCTGCCGAACGGCAATCCACGCCCCGGTCCCAAGTTCGATTACAAGATGCGCTGGTTCGAGCGACTGATCGTCCACGCCGCCGAACTGCTGGCGACGGGCATGCCGGTGGTGATCGCCGGCGACTTCAACGTCATGCCGACCGAGCGCGACGTGCGGCGACCCGAGCGCTGGCTCGACGACGCGCTGTTCGCACCCGAGGTCCGCGACGCCTATGCCCGGCTGCTACGCCAGGGATGGACCGATGCGCTCCGCACGATCCATCCCGATGAGACGATCTATACCTTCTGGAAGTACTTCCGCGGCGCGTTCGAGCGCAACGACGGGTTGCGCATCGACCACATCCTGCTCAGCCCGTCGGTCGCCGACCGGCTGAAGGATGCGCAGGTCGACCGCACCCCGCGCGGCTGGGACAAGACGAGCGACCATGCCCCCGTCTGGGTTTCCCTGCGCGACAAGTCCTAGATCGCCACCTTCAACGTCACCCGGATATCGCGGCCCGCGAGCGGGGCGAAATCCTTGAGCACGCTCGACGCGCGCCGCGCGTCGACGTCGAAGATGTTGTTCGCGCTCAACGTCAGGCTGGTCTTGTTGCCCGCCCATGGCGCGATGTTGATGCTCGCATTGACCATCGTGTAGCCCGCGGTCGGGGTCTCGAAAGCGGCGATGCGGTTCTGGTCGAATACATGCTCGACCTCGATCCGCCCCGATACCTTGTCGCTCTGCGCTTCGATCCCGCCGAGCAAGCGCAGCGGCGGAATGCGGGGGACCGGGCCGACGTTCCGGATATTGGCGTGGACATAATCGGCGACGCCGTCTGCGTTGATCTTGAACGCGCCCAATGTCGCCAGCTTGAGCGAGGCGTCGATCTCGAACCCATAATAGCGCGCGTCGGCCTGGGTATAGAAGAAGCACGGCAAGTCGACGGTGCGCCGCGATGGCGCAGCGGCCGCTTCGCACGTCGCTTGCGGCGCCTGGCCGTCGTAAATATAGTTGGAGAAGATGTTGTAATAAGCCGACGCGTCCAGGCTGTAGCCCGGACCATGACCGTGCAGGGTCGCTTCGAACCCCCAGCTTTTCTCCAGCTTGAAATTCGGGTTGCCCAGCTCGTACGCTTGCGTGCCGGCATGCGGGCCGTTGGCGAACAATTCCTCATCCGACGGCGCGCGCTCGGTGCGCGAGACGTTGAGCCCGACCCGCCAGTCGTCCGAAATCCCGTACGACGCGCCCGCCGAGGCGGAGACCGATTCGAAGCTGCGCGAGCCGTGGAAGAAGCGCAGGTCGTCGGTCAGCGTGCGCGCACCGAGATTGGTCTTTTCGTAGCGCGCGCCGGCTTCGGCCTTGAACCGGCCGAACTCGAACTGCTGGAGCGTGAACAGCCCGAGCTGCTCGGTGTTGTTGCGCGGCAGAAAGGCCTCGTCGCCGACGACGTTGAAATCGCGGTTGAAGAATTGCATCCCCGACGCGCCGCTCCATCCGCCGCGCGTCGATTGCAGCAGTTCGAGCCGCGCTTCGACACCCTTGTTGTAGAAGGCGGTGCCGATCGCATTGTCTTCGCCGAGTTCGAAATGACGATATTGCGCTGCGGCCGCGCGAAGCCGGATCGACTTGAGGAAGCCGGTCGCGTTGACCTCGGCACGCAGGTCGAGCCGGTTCTGGACGAGATCGAGCCGCGGCGCTTCCTGTTCGTCGCCCGGGTTGAGCGCATAGCGGATCGGGATGCCGTAGAGGCTGTCATAATGGCTGTAGGCGATGCCGAGCGAGCCACCGCCGGTGATCAGCGCGAGGCCCGCACCGGCGGTCCACGTCTCGGCCGCGCTGTTGGGCAGCGTGCCCTTCAACCGTGCGGTCGCGGCGAAATCGATCGGATCGTTGGGCGCGGCAATTGCGGCGGCATTGGCTTGCGCCCGCGCGATCGGCGACAGGACGTACCCGCCGATCTTGAGGTCGCCGGTCTTGAGGTACGAGCCGTCGACGTGAAAAACGAGGTTCCTGGTCAGCGCCAGGTCACCGGCCAGCCCGCCCGATCGCTCTTCCGACGCCGAGCCGTAGCTGACGATGCCGCTTAGCCGATAGCCTTTGTCGGGCACGATGCGCGGGATGCGCGAGTCGATGACGTTGACGACGCCGCCGACCGCGCTCGACCCGTAAAGCAAGGCGGCCGGGCCGCGCAGCACTTCGACCCGGTCCGCGAGCAACGGATCGATCACGACGGCATGGTCGGCGGAGGTGTTCGACACGTCGACCGATCCGATCCCGTCGCTCAGGACACGGACGCGATCGCCCTGGAACCCGCGCAGGATCGGCTTCGATGCGTTGGGACCGAATGAGCTGGCCGATACGCCGGGCAGCTTGGCGAGTGTTTCGCCAATCGTCGGCTTCAGGTCGCGGGTCAGCTCCTTGTCGCTGATCACCGAGGTGCCCGACAGCACGTCTTTCTCGCCGCGCGCGATCACGCCGGTGACGATGATGTCCTTGCCGGTGTCGGTCTGGCCGTTGGCGGGATCGGCGGGGGCGGCCGCAGGGGCCGTAGCGGGCGCCGGGTCGTCGCCGGCATGCGCCAGCGCGGGCATGAGCGCCGCGACGGCGGCCCCGATCAACAATGTCGTTCGCATGGAAATTCCAATCTTCACAAAACCTGGGTGATCGATGGCCGACGCCGTCGATCGCGCGACGGCCGCAGCCGCCTGTGTCGGTCAGGTCGTGAAGATCGGGGGAGCGCGGCTTTTCCAGGCGTGCGATGACGCGTTGAGCTGAAGCGAAGGCAGAGACGCCGCTGCGTAATGATAGGCCGCGGCGACCGGCCCAGCGATCGTGACCGACCCGCCGAGCAGATAAGCGCCGAACAGCGCCCGCTCCTCGCAGAGCGGACAGGCCGGCGCGGCGGGAACATCCTTCCTGCTGTCCGCCGCCGCCGGCGCGGTCCGCACCGATTCGGCAGTCCATGCACGGTCGATCCCGGCATGGCGGTGCGTCTGTGTGACGAAGCCCTGGAACAGCAACGCGACGACAAGCCACACCAGCGCAAGCCGGCGGACGACGGGCGCAAAGAGGCGGGGGGTCGAGGCAGTCGGCGGCGTCACTCGGTGCGGTCGTTATGATACATTGTCTCTGACAACAAGCCTCCAATTGTCGGCGGCGGAACAGACGTCGCGGCGGCATATGGCGAGGGGGCTGGTGGGTCCGCCGGGATTCGAACCCGGGACCTCTCGATTAAAAGTCGCTTGCTCTACCGACTGAGCTACGGACCCCGACCAGCGCCGCGCGGCGTAGGCCGCGGCGCGCGCCGGGTCAACCGCGCGGCGAGCTGGCGGATGGTCAGCCCCGTCAACGGGTCGCGCCAGCCGGAGACAATTTGCGCAAGCGGGTCGAGCACGAAGCGCCGATCGCGGAACGCCGGATGCGGGATCGTCAGCCGGTCGTCCGCCCAGATGCCGCCCGACCAGAGGGCGATGTCGAGGTCGATTACGCGCTCTCCCCAGCGACGGCCGGGCCGACGGCCGAAATCGACCTCGATCGCTTTCAACCGCGCAAGCATCGCGGGCGGCAATTCCTCGCTGGCAACCAATGCGGCAGCATTGGCGAAGCGACGCGACGACGGCCCGAGCGGCGCGGTGACGATCAATGACGATACCGCCACCACACCGCCGACCGCGGCAAGCGCCGCGCGCACTTCGTCGGCCGGTCCGCCGTGGCGGCCGCGCCGGTTGGAGCCGAATGCAATGGCGTAACTGGACGTCATGACGTCATCGCGCCTACCGCAGCGGCGTGAACTTTGCACCAAGCCCCCTTCCCGCGACCGAACCGCCGCGCGATTGCCCGCTTTGCCCGCGGCTGGTCGCGTTGCGCGAAAAGTTGCGCGCCGAGCATCCCGATTGGTGGAACGCGCCGGTCCCGGCGTTCGGCGACCCGAACGCGTGGCTGTGCGTCGTCGGACTCGCCCCGGGTAAGTACGGCGCCAATCGCACCGGACGGCCGTTCACCGGCGACCAGGCCGGCGACCAGCTGTTCGCGACGCTGGCGAAATTCGGCTTCACCACCGGCGTCCATCAAGCGCAGCCCGATGACGGGCTGGCGCTGCACGGCATCGTTATCTGCAATGCGGTCAAATGTTTGCCGCCCCAGAACAAGCCGATGCCCGCGGAAATCCACACGTGCCGGCCCTTCCTGCAAAAACTGGTCGACGGACTGAGCAACGCGTGCGTCTTCATCGCGCTGGGCCAGATCGCGCACCAATCGGCGGTCAAGGCGCTCGGCGGACGCTTGCCCAAGGCGCGATTCGGCCACTTGGCGGAGCACCGCATGCCCGACGGCCGCATGCTGATCGATAGCTATCACTGCTCGCGCTACAACACGAACACCGGGCGGCTGACCGCCGACATGTTCGAGGCGGTGTTCGCGCGGGCGCTGGAACTCCGCGAGGGCGCTGGCGGTTGACCTGGCATGAGCCACGAACCACCCGTCCCGCCCGACAACCAGTCGCCCTATCCGATCGCCGAGCCGCCGCACGAGCATCCGGCGCCGTTGCCGCCGGTCGCGGCGAAGGAGACTGCGTCCAAGGCGCTGCTGATCGGCGGCGCGATAGCGGCTGCCGGCACGGCCGCGCTGGCCGGCCTCGCCGCCTTCCTGCTTCGGCGAAAACCTAGCGATCCTCGACCAGTCGCCCGTAAAGCTCCGGCCGGCGGTCGCGGAAGAAGCCGAACGCGGCGCGATGACGCTTGACGCGGTCGAGGTCGAGCGTCGCGACGATCGCACCTTCCTCTTCGCGGTCAAGCTCCGCCAGGATGTCCCCGCGCTCGTCGGCGATGAAACTTGTGCCATAAAAGGTCTGGCCATGCTCCACGCCGACGCGGTTCGCGGCGACCACCGGCACGACGTTCGACACCGCATGCCCGACCATCGCCCGCCGCCATAGCCGCGCGGTGTCTAGCTGCGAGTCATGCGGCTCGCTGCCGATAGCGGTGGGATAGAACAACACCTCCGCCCCCATCAGCATCAACACGCGGGCGGTTTCGGGGTACCATTGGTCCCAGCACACGCCGACACCGATCGTGGTGCGGTCGGGGCCGTTCCACACCTTGAATCCCGTATTGCCGGGACGGAAATAGAATTTTTCTTCGTAGCCGGGGCCGTCGGGGATGTGACTCTTTCGGTAGACGCCGGCAACCTTGCCGTCGGGGCCGATCATCGCGAGACTGTTGTAATGGTGCGGGCCATCCGCTTCGAAGAAGCTCGTCGGAATCCACACCTTCAGTTCGGCGGCAAGCGCCTGCATCGCGAGCACCGCCGGGTGCTCGGCGGTCGGCCTGGCGTTGGCGAACAGGCCCTCGTCTTCGACGCGGCAGAAATATTCCCCCTCGAACAACTCGGGCGGCAGGATGACCTGCGCCGCCTTGCCATGCGCTTCACGCACCAGCCGCGAGACGTTGGCGATGTTCTTGTCCGTATTGTCCGAAAGGCCGAGTTGAAGCGCGGCGACTTTGATCTGGGTCATGACGGTCGCCATAGCGGGGATGCGCGCAAAGTGGCAGTCCCCCGCAATCGATTGAAAGGATAAGCACCATGGAGCGGGTATTCGAAACGATCGCCGAAAAGGTCGCGGGCTGGGCCGGGCGGCCGATAACGTTCATTCTGGCGTTCGCAGTGATCGTGGTCTGGGCGGTGACGGGTCCGATCTTCGCCTATTCGGATACCTGGCAATTGATCATCAATACCGGCACCACGATCGTCACCTTCCTGATGGTGTTTCTGATCCAGAATGCCCAGAACCGCGACGCCGCCGCGATCCAGTCGAAGCTCGACGAAATCATTCGGGCGACCACCGACGCGCGCAACGGATTCATCGGCTGCGAGCATCTGGGTCAGATCGAGCTCGAAACGCTGCGTGCGGCGATCGAGGGCGAATGCGGCAAGGAATCGTCGAACCACATCTCTGTCGAGCGGCTATTGGCGCGCCGCCGATAGCTCAGACGGTGAGGCCCGCGAGCAATTTGGGAAGCGCACCCGATTCGCCGCGCGCCTCGGCGATGAAACGGTTCTTGAGGCGCGGTGCGCGCTGGACCGCCGACAGGCCGAGGCGGCGCACAGCGTTGGCGGCGTCGCCCGGAATACCGAACAAGCGCGTCAGGCCGTCAGTGGCGAGGCTGACCATGAACGTGTCGAGGCTGCGCCAGCGCTGATAGCGCTTCAGCAGCGCCGGATCGCCCAGGTCGAGTCCGATCCTTTTGCCCTCGACCAGCACTTCGACCAACGCCGCCACGTCGCGAAATCCGACATTGACTCCTTGCCCCGCAATCGGATGGATGCCGTGCGCGGCGTCGCCGACCAGCGCGAGCCGATCCGCCGTGATCGTCGCGGCGTGGTGAAAACCAAGCGGGTGCGCGAAACGCGGGCCGAGCCAGGTCAACTCGCCGAGAAACCCGCCCATCTTGCGCGAAAGCTCGCCGAGATAGCCGCGTTCACCCAGTTTCTGCATCCCCGGCGCCTGCGCGGTGCGCACCGACCAGACGATCGCCGAGCGATGCCCGCGCGCATCGTCCACCAGCGGCAGGATCGCGAACGGCCCCTCAGGGTAGAAGATTTCGTAGGCGATATTCTCGTGGGGCCGTTCATGGCCGATCGAGGTCACGAGCGCGACATGATCGTAGCTCCACCGTGCGGTGTTGAGCCCCGCCGCCTCGCGCGTCGGCGATGTTCGCCCCTCAGCGCCGACCAGCAGTTGCGCGCGAACCTCACCACCGTCGCTCAGCGTCGCGCGGACGCCCGCCGAATCGCGCTGCACATCGAGCGCGCGCGTTTTCATCCGCAGGTCGACGCGCGTCGCAGCAATTGCTGCGTCGAGTAACGCCGTGCGCAAGTCGCGATTTTCGAACATCGCGCCAAGCGCATCTTCGTCGGCCTGCGGAACGAAATCGAGAGCGCCCGGTTTCAACCCGTCGCTCACGCGGATGCCCTCGATCGGGCAACCCTTGCCGGTCAGCCGGTCCGCGACACCGATCGCCTCAAGCATCCGCATCGGCGCGCTGGCGATCGCCGAGGCGCGGCCGTCGAATCCTGCCGCCGTCGTCACCTCCGGGTCGGCCGGATCGACCACGATGCTGGTCAGTCCATGCGCGTCGAGCGCCACCGCGAGCGTGCTGCCGACCAATCCGCCACCGAGAATAAGGATGTCCGTCCGGTCCATGCGATTGCCCTACCGACAAGCCGCCATTCGCGCCAGCTTGACGGAGGACTCGCCAGGAGCGAGAATCTAGCACGAACGAATAGCGGACATTTCGGGGGTTTGATCATGGCGAGCCGAGCGCAGCCGCCGCTTTGGCGCGAGACAGTGAAAGCGGGCGCCGCGCGCGGCTGGGCGCTGGTCGCCGCGATGGCGGTGCTCGGGCTGACGCTGGCGCTCGCCGCTGCTTTGCTCACCTATCATTCGGGCGACCCCTCGCTCAGCACCGCGGCGGGCGGACCGGCGGAGAACCTGCTCGGCACGCCGGGCGCATTCATCGCCGACCTTGCCTTCTCGATCCTTGGGCTGCCGGTGGCGGGACTGCTCGCGGTCGGTGCGGTGTGCGGCTGGCGGATGTGGAGCGACGAGCCCGCCGGACGCTGGCGGCGAATGCTGGCGGTCGCCGCGATCGGCGCGATGCTGGTTTCGACCGGGCTGGCCATATGCGCGGACGCAACCTCGTTGCGCTGGCCGGCCGGACCAGGTGGCCTGGTCGGCATAACGCTGGCGGGCGCGGTCAAATGGCTGATCGCCTTGATCGGCCTCACGGAGCGCCAAGCGACCGGACTAAACAACCTGATCGCCGCCATTCTTGGCGTCGCTGGGGCGGTGGTATGGTTTGCGAGCCTGGGCCTGCGCCTGCCCAGCCTGCCGCGCTTCCAACGCCGCAAACGGCCCGCGCGCTTGACCGATGCGCGCGAAACAGCGCCGGCTTCCGAACCGACCATCCGCCAGCCC
>JAFEEZ010000443.1 GCA_018240825.1 Pseudomonadota bacterium
AAACTCTACGGCCAGACCGGCGAGCAGCTCCGCGCCTTCATCGAAGCCAACTACCTCGAGGAGGCGATCGACGCCTATTTCGACGACAAAATCCGCGGCAACTACGGCACGCACCAGCACGCCCTGCTCACCCTCGCCGTCGTCCGCCAGCACGGCGACAACACCCGCTACCTCAACGAGGTCGTGCACCGCGCCGACGGGCATTTCCTCCGTGTCGGCATGGAGTACGCGCTCAACGACCTCGTCTTCCGCGACGGCGCGCCGCACGAGTCGCCGGACTACAATTTCGCGTGGACCCGCACCTTCGCCAACTCCGCCGGCCTCCTCCAAAAGCTCGGCTACGATCTCACCACGCTCCCGCGCATGCGGCGGCTCTTCGACCAGTCGCTCGACTTCGTCGTCACGGGCACCCACTCCCCCGCCGTCGGCGACAGCACCAACGTCTTCGCCCCCATCATCGGGGCCAATCCCCTCGTTTATCAGCAGGCCTTCCGGCTCTACGAGGAGCCGCGCCACGCCGTGTTTCTCGCCGGCCTCGGGGCTGACGGTGAAGCCGGTTTCAAGAGCTACGACTCCCTCTTCTCGCCGCCGCTCGCCCCGCCCGCACACCCCGCGCCGCCCGGCCGCCAGCTCCCCCGGCAGGCTTCGCGCGTGCTCCGCGGCGGCGGCGACGGCAACGGCAACAACCCCGCCGACACCCGCGCGCTCGGCCTCTACTACGGCGAGCATGTCAACCACTACCACCACGACCGCCTGGCCTTCGACCTCTTCGCCCACGGCCAGGCCATGACGCCCTCGCTCGGCTACCCCGATGCGATGAACGATTTCAACGCCGGCATCTTCACGTGGTCCAAGGCCACCATCTCGCACAACACCGTCACGGTCGATGCGCGCCGCCAGGAAGCCAATCCCACCGGCACGCTCCGCTTCTTCTCCGACGGCCCCGCGATCCGCGCCATCTCCGTCGACGCGCCCGGCTCGTATCCGCAGACCACGACGTATCGCCGCACGATGGTGATGGTCGACCTGCCGCCCGCTGCGGGCCAGCCGGAGCAGGGTTATGTCGTGGACTTCTTCGACGTCGCCGGCGGCCACCAGCACGACTACAGCCTGCACGGCCCGCCGGGTGACTTCAGCCTGCCGCCCGGCGTCACGCTCAACCGCCCCGCCAAGGGCACGCTCGCCGGCGAGAAGGTCGCCCTCGGCGAGGTCTACGACGACCCCGTGCGCGGCGCGAAGGACTTCAAGGGCAGCTTCCGCTACTACGAAGGCTCCGGCTTCCAGCACCTCTTCAACGTCCAGACGATCAAGCGAGGCGAGTCGCTCTTCGTGGCCAACTATGCCCACGAGAAAGACCCCTCGGCGCGCCTGCGCATCCGCATCCTCCCGCAGCCCGGCCAGCAGCTCCTGCTCGCCGACGCGCACGTCTCGCCCGTCAAGCACCCCGAGTTGATCAAGTACCTCATCGCCCGCCGCACCGGCCCTGCCGACCAGCCGCTGGAGAGCACTTTCATCTCCGTCCTTGAGCCGTACTCCGGCCAGCCCTTCGTCAACTCCGCCACCTCGCTGCCCGTCGCCGGGCTCGCCGGCACCCGCGCCGTCCTCGTGTCGCGCGCCACCGACGCCCGCGGCGGCACCCGCGACCTCATCCTCCACCGCACCGAGGGCATCACACGCGTCGCGCTGCCCGGTGCCGAGCCCATCGAGACCGACGCCGAGGTCGCCGTCGTCACACTCGACGACGCCAACCAGCCCGTGCGCGCCTTCTTCACAGCGGGCACCTATCTCCGTATGGGCCAGCTCAACCTCACCGCCGCCGCCGTCACCGGCGAGGTCAGCAGCGTGAACGCCCAAAAGGCCATGCTCGGCATCCGCCTGGACCCCACCACACCCGCCCCTGACCCCGCGACGCTCATCGGCCGCACCCTGCGCGTGGAAAACGCGCTGCACCAGGACGCCTTCACCATCCGCTCCGCCCGCCTCGAAAACGGCGAGCTCGTCCTCGAGACCCGCGACGACCTCCGCGTCGGTCTGGCCCGCGTCGCCACCGCGAGCGGCAGCGAGCTGACCACCAAGACCCCGCTCTACCTCGCCGCGCTCTACCCCGGCACGATGTTGACCGACCGCCGCTTCCTGCCGCTCGGCACCGTGAAGACGGTGAAGGACGGCACGGTCACCCTCGCCACCCCGCCCCCCGCGCAGTTTCCGATCACCCCGGGTGACGACGTCTGGTTCATCGCCCTCGGCTTCGGCGACCGTATCACAATCCCGGCGACCGTCACGTGGGAGCGCAAGTAGCTCGGCTCAAAATCCACGCTATAGCAGCGCCGGGCGTTTCCCTTCCGTCGCGGCTTGGATAGGCTGACTGCCGGACCGGTAAGCGCGCATCGGCCAGCAGCCAAGGGCCGTTAATTCGCGCCTGCTTGTGGAATACTTGAAATCGGCCTCAACCGCCTTCTTCCACGCTGACAAACTCATCCGGATTCGGGAACTCCGCCGGTAAGTCCATATCCGCCAGCGGGTATATCTCCACGCCGGCAAGCCTGCCCTCCTTCGCAAAGACAAAGACCCCAAAGCGCTTGTCCTTCGAGATGAACTCTCCGAAGGGCTCGAGCGGGATAGCAGGGTCCGAAGGTACGCCGGCGATGGTGAAATCGATGCTGGCACAGCCACAGTCACACTTT
>JAFEEZ010000444.1 GCA_018240825.1 Pseudomonadota bacterium
CGCATAGGCCGCGATCCGCAACCCCTGGCCGGTCTGGCCCAGCAGCGCCTCTTTCCGCAAAAAACGCAGCAGCCCGCTGTCGCCCATCCGCGACGCGCCGAGTCCGCTCGCGCCGAAGCTTGATTTTTCCGCGTCCCACACCATCCCGGTGAGCGACCCGTCGTTGATCGACACCGCGCCGGCGTTCAGCCGCCGCGCGACTGCGGCCGCTGCTGCGGCATCGCCCCCAAGCACCGCCGCCGACAAGCCGAACTCGCCGCTGTTGGCCAGCGCAATCGCTTCGTCGATATTATCGAACGGCGTCACCGGGATCACCGGTCCGAACGTCTCCTCGCGCATCATCGCGATGTCGGGCTCGACGCCGGTCAGAACTGTCGGCCGGAGATACAGCCCGCCTCCTATTTCCTCGACCCGACCCCCGCACAGCACCGTCGCGCCATTCGCCGCCGCATCGTCGATCTGATGCTGGACGATCGCGGCCTGCTTTTCGAAGATGAACGGTCCGATCTCGCCCGCGCCGATATCGCCGGCATTGAAGCGCACCGCTGATGCCTGCTCGACCAGCGCCGCCAGGAACGGCTCGGCGATGGCGCGCGCGACATAGATCCGCTCGATCGACTGACAGGCCTGGCCGGTGTTGACGATCGACGCGCGTAGCGCGACCGACGCGGCCCAAACCGGATCGGCGTCGGCCAGCACGATCATCGGATCCTTGCCGCCGAGTTCCAGACTGGCCGGGATGAATGCCGCAGCGGCGGCCGCGGCGACCTTGCGCCCCGTCGCGACCGAGCCGGTGAACGCGACATAATCGACCGCGCCGACCAGCGCCGCGCCGGTCGCCCCGTCGCCTTCGACCAAGACCAGCGGGATGTCGGGCGTTTCCGTGAGCGCCGTCGTGAGCGGGCGGATGAAGCGCGGCGTCACCTCGCTCGGCTTGACGATCGCCGCGCAGCCGGCGGCGAGCGCCGGAATTGCGTCGATCAACGCCAGCGTCAGCGGGAAATTCCACGGCGATATCACTCCGACCAGCGGATAGGGGACCAGCCGCGTCGAAATCTCCACTCCGGGGGTCGCGCTCGGGCGCGCTTGCCCTTCATGATGCGCGATCAGACCGGGCCCGGATGCCGCCCAGCGCTCGATCGTGCGGATCGTTCCGTCGACCTCGATCGCCGAAATGGCGCGACGACCGGTGTCGGCGGTGAGCGCGGCGGTGATCGCGTCGCGATGCCGCCCGACCGCTGCCCCCAATGCGCGCAACCGCTCGGCGCGCTCTTCCGCCGTCAGCGCCGACCAGCGCGGCTGTCGCGCGCGCAGCTCATCGGCCAGCCGGCGCACCGCCGCAGCATCGAGCGGCGCGATCTCGTAATCGTGCTGGCCGGTGCGGGGGTTGCGGACCTTCACTGCTGCGCCGCCCAGGCGTCGACAATCGCGCCACCGCCCGCGAACCACGCGTTATCGTGCGCCGCCAGATCGGCGAGCAACGCTTCGAAAGCGCCGATGCGATAGGGCAGGCCCATGATGTACGGCGTCACATGGAGCGGCAGCATCCGTCCGCCGCCTTGCTCGTTCGCCTCCCCCGCGAGCCAGTCGAACGCGTCGCGCATTTGTTGCGCGTAGCTGTCGGCCGAATGCTGCTGGACGGCGATAATCTGGCGGTCGCTCAGCTCGTGATTGAGCGGCAAGTCGATCAGGCCGTTGGTGAAACGATAGGGCAGTTCATCGTTCACCCAGTCGCAGATGTATATCAGCCCGGCCTCCCTGAGCAGGTCGAGCGTGTTCCAGCTCTCGCTCCGCGCGATCGACAGCCAGCCGCGCGGGCGCACCCCGGTGACGCGTTCGAGCGTGTCGAGCGACGCGGCGATCAACGCGCGTTCTTCTTCGATCGGCAGCCCGGTCGCAATCGTGCCGTTCATGTCGGTCGAGTGCGCGACGATCTCGTGGCCGGCGACGACGATATCGGCGACCAGTTCGGGATAGCGTTCGGCGATCGCGGCGTTGGTCGCGAAGCTCGCGGCGACGCCCGCCTTCGCGAAGGCATCGAGCAAGCGATAGACCCCGACCCGGTTGCCGTAATCGCGCGACGTGTAGTGCCGAAAGTCAGGATAGGCGGTCTGCATGTGCCCCGGCGCACGGAACGGCGTGTCGTTCGGGACGATCGGGAACCATTCGAGGCTGGCGCACGGCCACACCGCGACCGCCTTGCCGTCCGGCCATCGCACCGGCGGGCGGTCGCCGAGCGCTGACCAAGGATACAGGTCATGGTCATAGCCGTGTCGGCGCTGCGGATAGGCCAGATAGGCGGGATCGAGCGTCATTCCTGCGCGCGCCATGCGTCGACGATCTCAGCGGCGCGGGCGATCCAGGCGCGGCCGTCGGCAGCGATATGCTCCAGCGCGCGCGCGAACGGCCCGATCCGGTGCGGCTGGCCGATCAGATAGGCGTGCAGCGGAATGCACATCACAGTGCCCGACTGCTCGCCCTCCTCGGCAAGACGATCGAACTGACGGATCAGCGTATTGGCGTATTCGCGCGGGCTCATATTGTAGACGAAGAAGCCGTAATGGTCGTTCACCTCGAGGCTGTAGGGGATCGAGGCGAGCTGGCCCTTGGCCACCTTCACGTCGCGAACCTGATCGTCATGGTAGAGGTCGCAAGTGTAATCGAGACCATATTCGGCGATCAGGTCGAGCGTGCGCGGCGTGTGTGTCAGCGCCGGCGCGAGCCAGCCGCGGATCGTCTGGCCGGTCGCGTCGCGCACGGTGCGGATCGAATCCTCGATGATCGCGCGCTCCTGCGCTTCGTCCATCCCGTAGGCGTATCGCGTGTTGTAGATGCCGTGACTGAAAAACTCCCAGCCCCGTGCGTTGGCGTCGGCGACGACCTCCGGATGGTGCTGACACAGCGCGACCGACAGCGACACCGAGCCGGGGAAGCCGTGCTTCGACATCACATCCGCCATCCGCCAGTGCGACACGCGGTTCGAATGGTCGCGGTGGCTGTAGCCGACGACATCCGGATGCGGTTTGGTCCATGCCTTGCGCTGGGGATGAGCCGGAGGATCGATCTCGTAATATTCGAGGTTGGGCGCGACCCACACCGCGACCGCCTTGCCGCCGGGCCAGCTGATCTTCGGCCGGCCGCGATAGGGCGCATAGTCGTAGAGGTCGGGATCGCCGGCGCCTTCATGCATCGGGGCACGCCTCCAGCCAGTCGATCACCGCCTGGACCGGCTCGACATCGGCATATTTGAGCTGAAGATCGGTCAGGCTGGTGAAGTGATAACTGGCATGTTTGTCGGCGCACGTTTCGATGGGCACGATCGTGCGATAGCCGTGGCTGAGGCTGTCCACCGCGGTCGCGCGGACGCAGCCCGAGGTGCTGCCGCCGGTCACGACGACGGTGTCGACCTTGTGCCACACGAGGTAGCTCGCGAGCGGCGTTTCGAAGAACGCGCTTGGCATCCTTTTGGTATAGGTCAGGTCGTCGGGCGCGATGTCGCAGCGATCGTCGAATGCGTGCCGTTCCGAATCATATCTGATGTTCTGGAGCGAATCGGGGGTGTTGGTGCGCGTCCCCCACACCCCGGCGTCGCCCGCATCGTCTTTATAGGCAACGTGCGTCCATATCACCGGCATCCGCTTCGCGCGCGCCAGCGCCGAGATCGTGTTGGCATACTCGATCTGGCGCGGATCGGTCTCGTAAGCCGTCGCGAACTTGTCGATCCGCGTGTAGGCCTGCTGGAAATCGACGTTGACGATCGCAAGCCGTTGGCCGAACCCGAATTTCTTGCGCGCCGGGTTGGCCATCACCTCGTCGAAGATTTCACGTGCGGTGCGGCCGTCGTCGATCATCCGCGCGCCGGGCAAATCGGCCATTCAACGTTTCCTTTTGCGAGTGAATCGATGATGGCCAGACGATTAGGGCTTGTCTAGTTAAATTTGTCCGGACAAATTGCGCGCCATGGAAATGACGCGCCACTTCATCGATGTCGGTTCGCGCCGCGTGCATTACCGGCGATGCGGATCGGGGCCTGCGTTTCTGATGGTGCATCAAAGCCCGCGATCGTCGGCCGAATTCGAAGTGCTGATGCGGGCATGGGGCCATCACTTCACCTGCATCGCGCCCGATTCGCCGGGGTTCGGGCAGTCCGATCCGTTACCTGGCGAGCCCGGGATCGACGATTTCGCCGACGCCACGGTCGCCCTGCTCGATGCGTTGGGGCTCGACCAGGTCGCCGGTTACGGCTTTCATTCGGGCGGGATCATTCTTGTCACCGCGCTCAGGCGGCGTCCCGAGCGCTTCACCGCGCTGGCGATCGGCGGTTATGCGGTGTGGACGCCGGACGAGCGCGCCGTGTTCGGCGAACATTATTTGCCGCCGTTCGCGCCGTCGGCTTATGGCGAGCACCTCACCTGGCTGTGGGGTCGCATCCTCGAACAGAGCTGGTTCTTTCCCTGGTTCGACGTCCGGCCCGAAACGCGCCTCGGCGTCGCGCACGACGATCCTGCGCGGGTGCACGCCACGATCATCGACATGCTCGCGTCGGGCGACGCCTATCGCGCTGGCTATGGTGCGGTGCTCAATGCGCCGCGCGACATCCCGCCGCCCGATGCGCAAACGCCGCCGGTGTTGATTACCGCCTATGACGGCGATCCGTTGCAGGCGCACCTCGACCGGCTCGGCGCGATGCCCGCCAATTGGCAAACGCGCGCCGTCGCGACGCCGGCAGAGCATCAGGCGGAGAGCGCGGCGTTCCTCGCAGGCAATCCCGCGCCCGCCCCCGCAACTTTGAACGAAGCGACGGATGAGGGTTTCGTCCGCATCTCGACTGGCGGCTTCGACGGCTTGATCCACTGGCGCGGGCGCGGCGACCGCCTGCGTGTTCACGCTCCCGGTCGGGCCGCGGGGGAAGGCGGGCTGGCGATCGACCTGCCCGGCCATGGTCTGTCCGACGATTGGCCGGGCCCGCGACCGCGCGAATGGGCGCCATGGGCGGCGGTGATAGAGGCGACGCGGCAGGCGCTTGGCGCGCGCGACGTGACGTTCGACCCGTTGCCGACCGGCGACCCCGACCGGCTGTTCCCCGATCTCGCGCCCGACCGGTTCGGCGCGTATCTTACGATCGCGTGGCAGATCGTCCGCGCGGCGCACTTCTACGATCCGTGGTATGAAGCGAACGCCGCGCATACCCGCGACTTTTCCGCCGACGCCATCGCGCCCGAACAACTGGCGCGCGAGCATCGCGACTTGCTCAACGCACGCGCCGCGCGTGCCTATCTGATCGCCCGGCGATCGCACGAAGGAGAGAGTTGATGGGAATTCGCGAGGATATGCCGCTGCTGGCGCGGCACGAAGGCGTGTGGGACGGTGTCTATACCTATTACAACGCCGCCGGCGAGAAAGTCGATGAACACAAGTCGCGGCTGTTCTGCCGGTTTCCCGACGACGGGCCGTATCGCTATCACCAGACCAATTATTACACCTGGGATGACGGCCGCACCGAGATTCGCGATTTTCCGGCGGACTATCGCGACAATCGCGTGTGGTGGGACAACGAACTGATCAAGGGCTGGGCCGCCGAAGTGCCGCTCGACTTCGAAAATCGCACCGTGATGCTATACTGGCAGCGTCAGGGCGATCCGTCGCTCTATCTCTATGAGATGATTCAGCTCGCCGACAACGGCACGGACCGGTGCCGGACGTGGCACTGGATCCGGAACGGCTTGCTGGAAACACGCACCGCTATCCAGGAGAAACTGGTGACGCGCGATTGGCGCGCAGTGGAGCGGGAAATGGAGGCTGAGGCTGGCTGAACCGCGCACCCTGTTCGCCAGATTGTGGGACATGCACGTCGTCGCGCGGCTGGGGCCGCGCGACGATTTGATCGCGATCGACCGGGTGTTCCTGCACGAGCGCACAGGGTCGGTGGCGTTGAAGTCGCTCGCGGCGGTGGGACGGCCGGTCGCGGACCCGGCGCGCGCTTTTGCGGTGACCGACCATATCGTCGACACGCGGTTCGGGCGGACGGGGACGCTGGTGCCGGGTGGCGGCGCGTTCCTGGCGGCGACGCGTGAGGAATGTGCGAAGGCGGGCATCCGGTTGTTCGACGTGAACGATCCCGACCAGGGGATCGTCCACGTCATCTCGCCCGAACTTGGCGTCGTTCTGCCGGGCGCGACGTTGGTCTGCCCGGACAGTCATACCTGTACGCAAGGCGCGTTCGGCGCGCTGGCGTGGGGGATCGGGTCGACCGAGGCCGAGCACGCGCTGGCGACCGGAACGCTCAGGATGACGCGGCCGAAGACGATGCGCGTGACCTTCACCGGCGCGCTCCAGCCCGGCGTTACGCCCAAGGACATGATGCTGGCGCTGCTATCCGCCCACGGCGCGGGCGGCGGCAAAGGCCATGCGGTCGAGTTTGCCGGCGATGCGGTGGCCGCGCTCGACATCGAAGGGCGGCTGACGCTCTGCAACATGGCGACCGAATTCGCCGCGATGACCGGCTTCGTCGCGCCCGACGCCAAGGTGTTCGATTATCTCATGGGTCGCCGCTACGCACCGACCGGCGAAGAGTGGGACGCGGCGGTCGCGGCCTGGCGCGACCTGCGGTCCGATCAAGGTGCGGTGTTCGACCGCGAGATCGTCATCGACGCCGGCGCCATCGCGCCTATGGTGAGTTGGGGAACCAGCCCCGAAGATTCGCTGCCGGTCGACGCCGCCGTGCCCGACGCCAAGCCCGCCGCGCTCGCCTATATGGGCGTAACGCCCGGCCGTCGCCTTGCGGGCACAAGGATTGACGCCGCGTTCATCGGCAGTTGCACCAACAGCCGCGTCGGCGACCTCCGCCGCGCCGCCGCGCTGGTAAAGGGACGCCACGTCGCGCCCGGCGTTACCGCGATCGTTGTGCCGGGTTCCATGGCGGTCAAACGCGCCGCCGAGGCGGAGGGGCTCGATCGCATCTTCATCGACGCTGGCTTCGAATGGCGGATGAGCGGTTGCGCGCTTTGCTTCTACGCCGGCGGACCCGGCCTCGCCCCCGGGGCTCGCGTGATCTCCTCCACCAACCGCAACTTCGAGGGTCGCCAGGGCCCCGGCGTCCGCACGCATCTCGCCAGCCCCGAAACCGTCGCCGCCAGCGCGATCGCCGGCACGATCGCTGACCCGCGCGAGCTTGCGGCATGACCGCGTTCCCACCCGTGCCGTTGGTCGAAGGCGTCGCAGCGCCGCTGATCCGCGACAATGTCGATACCGATGCGATCATTCCCAGCCGTGAGATCAAAGGCGTCGGCAAGACGGGGTTGGCCAGCGGCCTCTTCGCCGGTTGGCGCTACACCGAGGGCCGCAAGCCCGATCCCGATTTCGTGCTCAACGACCCGCATTACGCCCACGCGCCAATTCTGCTCGGCGGCGCCAATTTCGGGTGCGGGTCGAGCCGCGAGCACGCCGTCTGGGCGCTACACGAATATGGCGTGCGCGCGGTGATCGCGCCCAGCTTTGCACCCATCTTCGCGGGCAATTGCGTACGCAACGGGATCATTCCTGTGGTGCTCGACGCGGCGACGATCGCATGGCTTGGCCATAAGGTGACGATCGACCTGCTGGCGCAGACTGTCGAATCTGGCGACGTAACCGCGCACTTCGTCATCGATCCCGAAGCCAAGGCGATGCTTGCCGAGGGCCTCGATGCGATCGCGCTGACGATGAAACAGGCGGATGCGATTGCCGCCTTCCACGCGCGCGACCGCGTAGCGCGGCCTTGGATTTACCTGGAGCGGACGTCATGACGCAGATCCTCATTTCCGAAGTGGGCCCGCGCGACGGATTGCAGTCGATCGACCGCGTCATGCCGCTCGAGGCGAAGAAAGCATGGATTGCGGCAGAGGCGGCGGCCGGAGTCAGGGAAATCGAGGTCGGCAGCTTCGTGCCGCCATCGCTGCTGCCGCAAATGGCCGACACGACCGAGTTGGTCGCGTTCGCGAAAACGATTCCGGACCTCACCGTCGTTGCGCTGGCGCCCAACGCCAGGGGCGCGGCGCGTGCGGTCGAGGCGGGGGTCGACGGCATATCGGTCCCATTTTCGATGTCGGAAACGCACAGTCTGAAAAACGTCCGAAAGTCGCACCCCGAAATGCTCGCCGAAATCCGCGAGGCGGCGGCGGTCGCGAAAGCAGGCGGCGCGCATTTCGCGGTCGGGCTGGCGACCGCGTTCGGCTGCACGATCGAGGGCGCCGTGCCCGAGGATCGCGTCGTGCGGCTTGCCGCCGCGGCGGTCGAGGCGGGCGCGCTGGAACTCAGCCTGAGCGACACG
>JAFEEZ010000445.1 GCA_018240825.1 Pseudomonadota bacterium
ACTGAGCGGTTCGGACGCCCGGGCCCTCGCCAAGGCCATGCCTGACATGGTCGGCGGATGGGAAGCGAACCTCAACACCGCGTCGCCGGTCTACGGATGGCAGGTCGAGGCCGGCACGACCGTCGAGGAGGTATGGGCGCGTTACGTCTCGGCATGGCCCTTCCTGCGCCAGCACCTCGCCAACACCGCATATTGCCTGGCAGTAGCCGTGTGGAACGGGGACAAGACGGGCGCGCGCCTGTTCCGCGAGGCTCTGGTCCGCTGGCCGGGTTCGGCGCTGCTCGACGTGCAGCGCGACGGGCTCGACCGCTTCCCATGGCTGCTGATGCCCGAACTGCTCGAAGGCGGCTGGACCGCGGCAGCCAGCCGATCGGCGAGGATGGACCATCCGTTCCTGCCGCAACCGGCGCCCGGCGGCATCTTCGCCCAGATCGTCGACGGGGCGAGGCGGGATGTGCTGCTCGTCACCACGTCGCTAATGCTGGTCTGGTCTATCGGTGGTGGCGCCGTCGGCGATCTGGCCGCCGTCACGGCGCGCGAACTGGTCGGCGGCACGGGCTCGGACCCGACTGAGCCGAACGCGGGCGGCCTCGACTTCAAGACGGTCGTGGAAGGGCTGATCAGGCTCCAGCTCGTCGGCGAGCGCTATCAGGACGGGACCCACGGGCACTGGCTCGACAGGCTGGTCTCCAGCATGGAGAACATGCGCGAGGACGTCGTCGTCCCCGGTCGCGTCTACACGCCGACCACGATGCACGACCGCGAGCAGCTGGTCATGGGCGACATGGCCCTGATCGCCGCGCTCGCGCCCGGCGAGGGGTCCGGCGGCGTCGCCGACGACCTGGACGCGATCGCGGCGGACGAGGCGCTGCCACCGCTCGGCGACCGGTCGCTGCGCGACATCCTGATGGAGTTCGACCGCTACCGGCACATGCTCGCCACCCAGCCGACTGGCCTGCCGCGCGCCATCCAGGCGCTGGCGCCGGACGCCGACCCGGTGACCGCCATCGCGAACCTCGTCCGCGTGATGGACGACGCCACCGCGACGATCGCGCGCCGCCGCCGCGAACGGCTACTGGCAAAGGAGATCGACGCGCCCGCGATGGAGGAGCTGCGGGCCGCCATCGAGGCCGACGTGCTCGCCGAACCGGCAATGGTGCCGGTTTTCGACGAGGTGGGCGTGTTCCTCGCCGATCAGGGCCAGGGCGACGAGCGGCGGACGCTGTTCAACGGGATCGGGAAGGGCAAGCTGGTCCGACCGGAGATGGAGCAGGCGAGCGCGAACTGGACCGAATTCATCGCCAAGCACGCCCGCGAAGCGGCGGGTGGATACGCGTTCGCCGTGTTCGCGCGGATGCCGAGGGAATCGGTCGACGCGGACGGCGAACTCGCCGATCCGTCGTTCTGGCGCGCGATGCCGAATCTGGTGCGCCGCGTCGGCGACCGGCCGATCCTCATCGTGGCGCACCAGGATTCGATCGACCGGCTCGGACGACTGCGGTTCGGACGCGACGACCCCCTCGCCGGCTTCGCCGTCTCATACCATCGGACGCCTCGCGAGCGCGGGCGCCACGTCGTGACGATCGAGGGAGTCGAGGTCTTCGCGGCGGACATCCCGCGAGGCACCGCCTGGCTGACCTCGGCGGGGCACCTGCGGCGGGTCGGCTACGCGCCCGTCGCCGGCGGCCGTGTCAGCCTCGCCTACGAACTCGACGACGGCACCGAGGCGACCGTCGGCAGCCTCGTCGTCGGCTTCCGCCAGGTGCTGGAATGGGACGACGGCCCGGTGCTCGAACTCCGCCTCGGCGCGATCGGGCGCGAAGGCGGCGCGGCCGCGCCGGATGGGAAATGACGTGACGGACGCGCGTCACGTCGCGCCCATCCGTGGCGCGCAAGACGCGCCATGTCCGCCCAACCGGTCACGAGCCGTTTCCAAGAGAAGTTGGATAGGACTGGTTGCCAACGGCAACAGGAGGAAAAAAGACTTCTGAACGTCGATGGCCGGACATGACCATCGAAGGATAGTTAAATGCTTCAGGACCGCATCGACAACGACGAACAATACCGCATCCTCATCGACAACCGGAACCCGCTGCGCATCGTGCTCGCCACGCGGGCGATGCTCGAGACCAAAGGGCCCGTCGAACCGCTCTGGCACCGCGAGGCCGGCGACGCGCGGTCGATGGACGCACTGCTTCGCTGGGTCGCGATCCGCCGCGACCGCTGGCAGGAATGGGGCCAGCTTGCCGAGGCCTTGGGCCCCGCCGCCTTCTACGAGCACATGCGCGAGCGCATGGAGGCCGAGCCGCCAGCGGAATGCGTCGGCACTATGGTGACCCGCCTAGATAACGCGCACGAGATCGCGATCTCGGAATCCATGCACGGGCCGCAGGGACTGTTCTATCAGCCGCTCTACGTGCACCGCTTCGTATCGCCCGGCGCGCGCGACCGGTTCTACGACTGGATGTATTCCGACGACAACGTGAACGCCGTCGATGCGCTCGTCCGGCTCGGATACGCGCAAGGCGCGCTCGCGCTCGGCAAGGCGCTCGACGGCCTGGCCGAGGACAGGCCCGCCGGCAATCGCGCCGAGCGCCGTCGCCGCGCCAAGGCGGAGGCGAAGGCTGGACGCCGGCAACCCACGACTGTGGCGTGAAGGCAGGCGGCGGTGTCGCCATTTGGCGACCCGCCGCCTTGCAGCCTGCTCGAACGACGCGAAGTCCGTGTCCCAACAGCCGGGCCAGGGATATCCTAACTACATGGCGCCCATCGCTCGGCCCATCGAGGCCGGATCTAGCATCGCCTATGTTCGGCCATCGCCGATTAAGACCAAGGGGCTGCGGTTGAAGGTCCGGCAAAATGCATCGACATTTCCCGATGAGTGTTGACGAACCTCGTCCCATCGGGCAATTCCGATGGATGGACAACGAAGCAGCTTTGGTCGCTCTAGCCGCGCTCGCCCACCCGACACGCCTGAACACTTTCCAGATCCTCGTCCGTCACGAGCCGGACGGGATGACAACGGGTCAGCTGGTCGACGCGACCGGCTTGAGCCAGAGCACCTTCTCCACGCACCTCGCCGTGCTCGCCAAGGCCGGCCTCGTCCAATCCGAAAAGCGCGGACGCAACCTGGTCCAGCGCGTCGACATGGACGCGCTTCGCGCGCTGATGGTCTTCCTAGTGAAGGACTGTTGCCAGGGTCGGGCCGAGCTGTGCGAACCGTTGCTCGCCGATCTCGCTTGCTGCTGAAGGATAGAGTCGTGACCGACATCGTCATCTACCACAACCCCGACTGCGGCACGTCCCGCAACACGCTGGCTATGATCCGCAACGCTGGCATCGAACCTCATGTCGTCGAGTATCTAAAGACGCCGCCGGCGCGTGCGCTGCTGATCCAGCTGATCGAACGCGCCGGCATGTCGGCACGTGACCTGCTACGCGAGAAGGGCACACCCTATGCCGATCTCGGGCTTGGCGACACCTCGCTGTCCGATGACGCGATCGTCGACGCGATGATGGCGCACCCCATCCTCATCAACCGGCCATTGGTGGTGACGCCGCTCGGCGTCCGCCTGTGCCGTCCATCCGAGGCCGTGCTCGACATCCTGCCCGGGAAGCAGCGTGGCGCCTTCGTCAAGGAGGACGGCGAGCAAGTCGTCAACGCGGCAGGCGACCGCGTCCTTCCCGCGTGAGGCGCCGCGCCCTGCTCGCCGAGGCCTTGGGCAGCCTCCTGCTGTTCGCGACGGTCATCGGCTCGGGCGTCATGGCCGAGCGGCTCGCCGACGGAAACGTCGCCATCGCACTGCTCGGCAACACGCTCGCGACGGGCGCCATCCTGTTCGTGCTGATCACGATGTTTGGACCGGTCTCAGGCGCCCACCTCAATCCGGCGGTCACGCTGGTGATGAGACTGCGCGGCCACCTGACGACGCGCATGGCTTTCGGATACGTCGCCGCGCAACTCGCGGGCGGCATTCTGGGCGTCTGGCTGGCGCACGCAATGTTCGACGTGCCCATATTCGAGCTGTCCACCAAAATGCGCGGCGGGGCCGGTCAGCTCATCGCCGAGGCGGTCGCGACCTTCGGCCTGCTCCTGACCATACTCGGGACGACGCAAGTCCGGCCCGCCGCCGTGCCTGCGGCCGTCGCGCTCTACATCACTGCCGCCTATTGGTTCACGTCGTCGACCAGCTTCGCGAATCCCGCCATCACCGTGGCGCGCTCGATGAGCGACACGTTCGCGGGGATCGCGCCAGCCTGCGTGCCCGCCTTCGTCGCCGCCCAGATCGTCGGCGCGCTCGCCGCCCACACGGTCGCCGACACGTTCTTCGCGCACCATACCGCGGAAGCCGAATGACGCTCGCCTTCGCGCCGACGCCCGACGGGCGCCACGATATCCTGCGACTGGCGCTCGAGGAAGAGCGGCTCCCGACCGACGACCTCGGCGAGCCCGGCCGCCGCTTCTTCGAGCTATCCGACGATGATGGACCGATCGGCTTCATCGGCATCGAAGGCGACGGCCAGGACCGGCTGCTGCGCTCGCTGGTCGTGCTGTCGAGCCGCAAGCGGCTCGGGCATGGATCCGTCCTCGTGGCGCACGCAGAGGCGGTGGCGCGCCGGGACGGCGTCGAGCGCCTCCACCTGCTGACGACCACCGCCGCCGACTTCTTCCGCGTGCGCGGCTACCGCGACGCCGACCGGGCCACCACGCCCAAGGCGATCCGCTCCACCGCGCAGTTCTCTTCGCTGTGCCCCGGACGCGCGACCTATCTGGTCAAGGAAATCGCATGACACGGCTCCGCCTGCTTCCCGACGCCGATGCGTTGCCCGCGCTCGATCCCACGTTCGTCATCCCCCGGCCCGGGTTGGGCCTCGGCGACGACCAGCCGCCGCCCCGCATCCTCCTCCTCTACGGGTCGCTCCGGCAGCGCTCCTTCTCACGGCTGGCTACCGAGGAGGCGGCGCGGCTGCTCCAGCTGTTCGGCGCCGAAACGCGCATCTTCGATCCGTCCGACCTGCCACTGCCCGACCAGGTGCATGGCGACGACCATCCCGCCGTCCACGAACTGCGCGAGCACGCGTTCTGGTCCGAGGGGATGGTGTGGTGCAGCCCCGAGCGCCACGGCCAGATCACCGGCATCATGAAGGCGCAGATCGACCACCTGCCGCTCGAGATGAAGGGCATGCGCCCGACGCAGGGGCGCACGCTCGCCGTGATGCAGGTGTCGGGCGGATCGCAGTCGTTCAACGCGGTCAACACGCTGCGACTGCTCGGCCGCTGGATGCGGATGGTCACCATCCCCAACCAATCCTCGGTCGCGATGGCCTATAGGGAGTTCGACGAAACCGGACGCATGCAGCCGTCGAGCTACTACGACCGCATCGTCGACGTGATGGAGGAACTCGTGCGCTTCACCGTGCTGGTGCGGCCCCATGCCGACCAGCTGGTCGATCGCTATTCGGAGCGGAAGGCCGCCGGCCTGCGGGCGATCGCCGAGGACCATTCCGCCATCGCCATCGGCGCACGCGCGACGGGCGACTGAATCCATCAGGCCTGAACGCGGCGGGTCGCCGATGACCACGGAAAGGACAGCGACCGGCGCCGTCCACGGGATCGCCAGTGGCCCCGGGCGGGCCGACGACGCGGGTGCCACTCGAATGCACGACGCGCCTACCCCGGCAGGCCGCCGAGCCGCGTCCTAGCCCGCACCGCAGCCGCCGGTCGAAAGCGCCGCCGCCGCGTGCACCTGCACATACCGATGCCGGAGAATATCCCCCTTTCTGGGAATGGCGGGGCCAGAGAGGGCGTGTCTTTTCCCCAGCCGTCAAGCCTGAAAGGACCAGTCATGAATCAGGTTGCAACGACCTGGCCGCCCACCACGTCCGACCATTATCGGGCGCGGGACGCGGTAAGCCCAATCGATCCGTCCGATCATCTGGCCGCGATCTCCCGCAGGTCGATGCTGGTCGGCCTGGCGTCCGTGCCCGCCGCCGTGGCGGTGGCGGCGCCCGCCGCCGGTAACCCGGCGGCCCAAAGGACCACCGATAGCGACGCGGTCCCCACGCTGACGCGGAACCGCGAACAGCGAGCGCTGAGTCGGTTTCGCTACCATAACGCAGAGGGCTTCTTCCTGGGTCTGGACCCGGCCGTCGGCATGCGTCCGAATGACCGCCTCTACCACGCCGGGATCGTCTTCCAGCTCGCGATCAGCTCGCACCTGCTCGATGTCGGCTTCGACGACGACTGGTGCCGCAGGAACGTCGGGCTCGACGTCGGCAAGGCGCTGCGCCTGGCGAACACCACGGGCCTGGCGGCGACGGACGGTGACATAGGCACGCTGGCGACCGCGCTGTCGCCATACTCGAAATGGCGCGACCCGGCCCCAGCCGATCCGAACGCCGGCGAGGTCGCGATGGCGGCGATCGCGCATGCGACGACCCGACGCCTGCTCGACCACGTCAGGCAGGCGACCGGGCATCCCCGTCGCGCCCATCGCGGACGCCGCCAGTGACCGCCGACGATTCAGCCGCGCCGCCGAAACCCGGTGACGATCAGATCCGCTTCCAGCGTGCGGCGGACAGCTTACCGAAGCTGACCCGCGCGGTCCTTCTGCTGAGCGCCATCGACGACATGCCCTACGGCGACATCTCGCTGCGATGCGGGATTTCGGAAGACGAGGTCAGGGTCCGCCTGGCGGATGCCCTGATCGCACTCGGCCGCGCGATGCGGGGTCCACTCCCATGGACGGGCCGGGTGAGGCTGGCCCTCCGACCGTTGCGATCGATGTGGGCACGGGCGCGGGCGCGGGAATCGGACCGCCGGTTGGCGCGATGGCTGCCCCAGTCGTTTGACGCGTTGCGTCGATCACCGCTCGACCACGTCGCGCGACTTTACGAGCGGATGCGCAGGGTCGGATGATTGCGGTGCTTGCGAGCACTAATGGTCCGCACTAGAACATAACAGGAACATATTAATGGGGAACGCGTCGAAATGAATCGGTGGCCAGTCGAAC
Source organism: Pseudomonadota bacterium (assembly GCA_018240825.1). Classification (GTDB taxonomy): domain Bacteria; phylum Pseudomonadota; class Alphaproteobacteria; order Sphingomonadales; family Sphingomonadaceae; genus Sphingomonas. The sequence goes on from JAFEEZ010000445.1 coordinate 7,014, forward strand.
CGGGCAACCGCATAATCTGCCGGAGTGTTCATCCACAACGTGGTCCACAGCTCCTTCCACCGCTAATTTCCCGAAGTTCATCACTGTCGTTGAGCAGCGCGTGCCGGGATGCGACAGGGACCGTCATGAGGACTGGACGATGACCCTTACGATGGAAGCGGCACCGTCCGCGACGGTCCGGCCCCGAGCCGAGACTCCGCCTCGGGAAGAATACGTCTGCTGGTCGCGCATGCAGGCCGAGGCCGGCCAGGCGCTCGACGCGATCGTGGAACGCAAGGAGCGGGAGCGTCAGGCCGGCGGCGGCTCGTTCCTCTGGGGCGTAGGTAACGCGCCCGCCCAGGTGACGAACGTGCTGGCGCGGGCCGGCATACCTGTCCGCGCGGTGTTCTCGGTGATGAAGACGCGGCCGAAGGCTGTGGACGTCTCGCCGTCGCGCACCGTCATCTGGCGCAGCTACATTGACGCCCAGGGTGTCGAGCGGCCGCTACCACCGCATGCGCTGGTCACCAGCCGGGGCGACAGCGCGGGCGGAGCCAAGCGCGTCCATCACGCCCTCATGTGCAGGTCGGACACCCCCCTCGCCATCAGACGCGGCGACGCGTTCGATCCGGCGGCATTCAGGAACGCCGGCGGATCGGGCGCGCCCGTCGGCTTCTCGCAGGTGACCGCCCTGCTGCGGCGCGTGCAGTTCGACCACGACCGCTCGGATTACGAGGCCAACCTGACGGCCTGGCTGACGGACAGCTACTGGGTCCGCCTCACCGATCCGGACGAACTCGACGCCGACCGCCTCGCCATTCTCGCCGACATACCGCGTCAGCCGCTCGATAGGTGGTGCGACCTGGTCGCCCGGATACGCGGTGCACCTGCCACCGATGCCGTCGCGCCCGGCAGGCTGGTCTGACGACCGTCCTTCGCGGCGGACTCGCGTTGTGCTAGCCGGGGAGCAGGCGCTCCAGGGGGAACGGTGGCGGGAGACGATGACAACCTGATCGAGCGGCTGCGGAAGGCGGGATTCAGCCGCGCCGCAATCCGCGCGGCATGGCCGTCGTGGTGGACCGAGGAGGCCGGCGAGACCCCGTCGGGCCGCGCCGAACTGCGGTTCGCGCTCGCGCGCCGGCTCGGCCTCGAACCCAAGCCGCTCCTCGGCGAACGCGTCGAGTTCGTCTGGAACGACGAGGCGCGCTTCAAGCACCTGTCCACCCACGACGACGCACAGAAGGCCGCGCTGACGTCGTTCGGGATGTCGGTCGGCCGGCTGCTGCTGCGCGCCACGCCAGCCGGGCCGACCGATCGGATCGCGGCGGAAGCGCTGCGCGACGCCATCATGGCCGGGTCGCCGTTCGTCGACCTCGGATCGCTGCTCGGCACCTGCTGGGCCCTCCGCATCCCGGTCATCCACCTGCGCGTCTTCCCGCTCGAGGCGAAGTCGATGCACGCCATGGTCGTGGGCGTCGACGGGCGGTTCGCGATCTTACTCGGGCGCGACGCGGCCTATCCGGCACCGGTGGCTTTCACCCTCGCGCACGAACTGGGCCACGTCATGCTCGGCCACCTCGCCGACGCGCCGGCGCTGATCGACCTGGAGGATCCGGCCCTCGCGCGCGACGGCGACGAGCAGGAGGAGGAGGCGGACCGGTTCGCGCTGACGCTGCTTACCGGCTCGCCCGAACCCGACATCCAGACCGACATCGAGCACTTCAACGCGCCGACGCTCGCCACGGCGGTGCTGCGCGCGTCGGGCGAATACGGGGTCGAGCCCGGCACGCTGGCGCTCTGCCTCGCGCACGGCCGCGGCCTGTGGCCGGTCGCGATGTCCGCGCTCGGCTTCATCTACGGCGAACGCAAGCCGGCCTGGCGCGAGGTGAACGGGATCGCCGACGGCGAACTAGACTGGGACGCGCTGGGCGACGAGGCCGCCCACTATCTGCGGAACGTCATGATCGGCGACAATGCCTGAGCGCGTCCTGCTGGACAACGACGTCGTCCTCAAGGTCGCTTGCTACGCCCTGGCCGACGAGACGGTCGCCGCCACCACCATCGACGACATCCCCCCCGCGATGCTGGGCGTCGGGCGCTTCGTCGTCCGCGGCAGGCTCGCCCGCGCGCCGAACATCGCCGATCGCGCACGCGCGACCGCTGCTTTCGAGCTCATGTTGTCGGGGATGTCGCTGATCGAGCCCGACGATGCCGAGATGGCGGCGGCCGCCGACCTGGAAGCAGAGGCCAACCGCCGCGACCTTGAGCTGGACGGTGGCGAGAGCCAGCTCCTTGCGATGCTCGCGAACCGCGCATGCAAGCTGCTGATCACCGGCGACAAGCGCGCGATCGCGGCCATGGCGATCGTCGCCTTCGGCATCGCAGGTAGCAGGATCGCTTGCCTGGAGCAGTTGATGGCGCACATCGTGACCGGCATCGGCGCTGCAGCGACGCGATCCCGCGTATGTGCCGAGGCGCAGGTGGATCGGGCGATCACCGCGTGCTTCGGATGCTCGACGGCCGCTGCCCTGCGAGACGAGGACGTGCTGGAGGGTCTGGCCAGCTATGCGGCCCACATCGATCGCTCGGCCCCGGGGGTGCTGCTTCCAGGCACCGACCTGCGGAACGTCCGCGCATAGCGGGATCTGGCCGCCAGCCCGCGGACATCGCCGCCGCTCCTTCCGGCTACGCGGCGTTCAACGAATCCATGATCGGGCAGTCCGGGACATCGCCACCCGCACAGCGCGACGACATATCGGCGAGCGTGCGCTCAAGTCGACGCAGATCGGCGATGCGCGTGCGCACGTCCTGCAAGTGCCGCTCGGTCAAGGCCAGCACCTCCCCGCAGGTGTATCGGTGCGAATCGGAAAGCCCGAGCAGGCTGCGCAATTCGTCGACGGAGAATCCGAGTTCGCGCGCCCGCAGGATGAACCCAAGCCGCGCCTGATCCTGCGGCGCATAGACGCGGTGGCCGCCCCGGGTCCGGTCGGGTGCCGAGAGAAGGCCGATCGTCTCGTAGTAGCGGATCGTCTCGATGTTACACGAGAAGAGTTTCGCGAGTGCGCCCCGCTTGAGTGCCTGGTCGGTGGCGACGAAACCCATGAAAAAACCTCTTGAACCTGTAGCAGCTACAGG
>JAFEEZ010000446.1 GCA_018240825.1 Pseudomonadota bacterium
CGGCACGATGATGGCGCGCGAATCGATCCAGTTCATCCGCGCCACGCGGGCCGGTCAAACTCCGCGCGCCGCGAAGCGCCGGCATCACCCGCTGATGGCGTCGCTGCCGTTCCGGATGCGCTTCTATCGCTCCGGACTGTACATTTCTCCACTCGCGCCGCTGCTGCTGGGGTTCGGAGTCGGCATCCTGACGATCCTGTTGGGGGTCGGCGGCGGGTTCATCCTCGTGCCTGTCATGATCTACCTGCTCGGCATGGCGACGCAGGTGGTGGTCGGCACCAGCCTGTTCCAGACGTTGTTCGTCACGGCATGGGCGACGATGGTCCATGCCACGACGACCAAGGCGGTCGACATCGTGCTCGCCGCGTTGCTGCTGGTGGGGTCGGTGACGGGGGCGCAGATCGGCGCGCGGTTCGCCACCAAGTGGAAGCCCGAATATCTACGCCTTGCGCTTGCGATTCTGGTGCTGCTGGTCGGAACGCGAATACTGATCGGATTGACCTGGCGACCGGATGAAATCTTCACGGTCGAGTTGTCGTGAGGACGACGGCGCTTTTGCTGGTTGCGCCGTTCCTGATGGGGCAGGCAAAGCCGGTGCTCGTCCCCGATGTGTCGCAGCGTCAGATCGAGATCGCCTATTCGTTCACCGGCGCCGAATTGCTGCTGTTCGGGGCGATTCTCTATCCCGGCGGGCGGTTGCCCGACGACGACAAGCCGAGCGACATCGTCGTGGTGGTCAAGGGGCCGACACAATCGATCCTGGTGCGCGAGAAGGAGCAGGTCGCCGGCATCTGGGTCAACGCCGCGCGGCTGCGCTATCGCTCGGCGCCGAGCTTTTACGGGATGGTGTCGTCGCGGCCGATCGACCGGATCGTCGATGAACGCACGCGGGCGATCTACGAACTCGGGCTCGACAGCCTTCAGCTGTCGCCCGCCTCGAACGCGCCGGCGGACGAGCAGGAACGCTTCGCGCGCGGCCTGTCGGATCTGAAAGCGCGGAGCGGACTCTATTACCAGAAACCGGGCGCGGTGGAGATCAGCGACGGCGTGCTCTATCGGGCGCGAGTCGATATCCCGGCGCGCGTTCCGGTCGGGCGCTTCACCGCAGAGACCTTCCTTATCCGCGATGGCCGCGTGCTCGCCGTTGCGACCAGGGAAATCGACATCCGCAAGTCGGGATTCGAACGCTTCGTCGCACGGTCGGCACAGCGCTGGTCGATCACCTACGGCCTGGTGACGGTTGCGCTATCGGTGGTGCTGGGCTGGGTCGCGGGCTACATTGCGCGACGCATATAGCTTCAACACCTATTCTTTACCCCTGCCGACCTAAAACATTACCGCATGAGCAGGGGATTTTTCCGATGACCGAGATGCTGGGCGGCGGCGCGTTCGCCAACGCGACACCCGCAGTCGATACCGCGCCGTCCGGGACCCCGGTCGGCATGCGCCAGATCGGCGCGCTGATCGACATCGCCGGGTCCGGCGGCACCGTGCTGCTCGATCGCGACGCGCTCGACGGCTATGCCGGCGATCCCGACCCGGTGCTAGCCGGCGCCGGATCGGTCGGCGGGCAGCTCAAGATCCGTGTCGGCGCGACGTGGATGATCGCCAATATCCGCTCGCTCAGGCTGGCGGAAGCGGGCGTACTCGCGCAGATCGACTTTCTCGGCGAAGGCGACGAGGAGCGCTTGACCGGCAAGCTCTACAATTTCCGTCGCGGCGTCACGCGTTATCCGACGCCGGGCGCCGACGCGTTCCCCGTGTCGACCGCCGACCTCAAGCAGATCTACGCCGCAGACGGCCGCGCCAGCGTCGAGATCGGCACGGTCTATCCGACCAAGGACATCCGCGCGGCGCTCTATATGGACGCGATGTTGGGCAAGCATTTCGCGCTGCTCGGCTCGACCGGCACCGGCAAGTCGACCAGCGCCGCGTTGATCCTGCACCGCATCTGCGAACTCGCGCCCCAGGGCCACATCGTCATGGTCGACCCGCACGGCGAATATTCGGCGGCGTTCGAATCGACCGGCGCGATCTTCGACGTGTCGAACTTGCAGATGCCGTACTGGCTGATGAATTTCGAGGAACATTGCGAAGTGTTCCTGACCACGACCGGCAACGAAGCGCAGATCGACCGCGACATCCTGGCCAAATGCCTGTTGATGGCGCGCGGCAAGAGCCGGCTGGGGCAGGAAATCCCCAAGCTGACGATCGACGCGCCGATCCCCTATCTGCTCAGCGACCTGACCAACCTGATCCAGCTCGAAATGGGCAAGATGGACCGCGCCGGCGACACCGCGCCGTACCTGCGGCTCAAGACCAAGATCGACGAGATCAAGGCCGATCCGCGCTACAGTTTCATGTTTTCCGGCATGCTGGTCGCCGACACGATGAGCGAGTTCGTCAGCCGCATCTTCCGCCTGCCGGGCGGCGGCAAGCCGATCTCGATCATCGACGTGTCGGGCGTGCCCAACGAAATCACCAGCGTCGTCGTCGCGGTGCTGAGCCGGATGGTGTTCGATTTCGCGATCTGGTCGCGCAACGAACCGCAGCGGCCGATCCTGCTGATCTGCGAGGAAGCGCACCGCTACATCCCCAACGAGCGCAACGCCGACGGATCGTCGGTCGGCAAGATCCTGAGCCGCATCGCCAAGGAAGGCCGCAAGTACGGCGTCTCGCTGGGCCTGATCACGCAGCGCCCGTCCGACCTGGCCGAAGGCGTGCTGTCGCAGTGCGGCACGATCATCTCGATGCGCCTCAACAACGATCGCGACCAGGCGTTCGTGCGCGCCGCGATGCCCGAAGGCGCGCGCGGCTTCCTCGATTCGATCCCCGCGCTGCGCAACCGCGAGTGCATCATCTGCGGAGAAGGCGTCGCGATCCCGATCCGCGTCGCGTTCGATCCGCTGGAGGAGAACAAGCGCCCGGCGTCGGACGATCCGATCTTCTCGGACCTGTGGCGCGAAACCGGCGGCGAAGACCAGATCATCGGGCGCACGATCCGTCGGTGGCGGTCGCAAGGGCGCTAGGCAGCGACGTCCGACGACACGACCTTGCCGCGGCGGCCTTCAGGTTGCGCAATCCGAACTGCCTTGGGCTGCTGCCTCGCAGGAACCCGGCGCTCGGTCGTATGGCAACGTCGAATAACCAGTCCACGCTGTCAGGCGGAATCCTGCATTGCAAACATGATAATTTGGCCAAAGGCAGTTCACGACCCAACTGCGAAAATTCCCGCTTGGGGCGATATCCCGACCGTGGGATTGGCGTCCTTTGGCGTTGCGCCGGTCGGCATATTGTTCATCATATGCAATCGCGAATGCGGATCACATAAACTGCCGCTACCGAGACGGCGACCTCACCTACTTATACGCCATCGGAACTGATCGGTTGGCCGGGCAGTGAAGTTATCGCTCGCGAAGGCGCAAATTCAATCGCCGAAAGTAAGGTCCTGCAGGGGGACAATCACCGAATTCCAGCCGGTAGAGCAACCGCCTGAAAAGTGCATGTCGAACACGGTGCGCCACTGAGGGTCGAAACCCTTTATTCGCAAGCCACTCGCAGTCGAAGAATAGGTAACAAGCATCGAACGGTCGGCAGAGGGGTACGCACTAGAACAAATAGGCGAGTAGATAGTCTGGCCATCATCCATCGTGAGACCGGGCGTCGCCGCGAGTCTCGGGCCATCGATGAAGAAGCCTGTAATAGCGCTGTACGAACGGGTCAGACCCGGAGATGTCCCAGGCGGGTTCTGAAGGGAACCGTTGCCGTTATTAAACATCAGGAGTTGGCCATCGGGTTGCAGCATCAGCGCATGCTGGCCAACCGGTACCAACCCGCCGGGCGCGAGCGTCACTGCTTTCGAACGCAAGGATGCAAAAGTATACCAGTACTTGGTTTCATCTCCGAAGATCCATTTGATGGCAGCCGTGTCGTAATCGATCTTGACGATAAAATTCTCGCGGCTCGACACGATCACGCTCCGGTCAGAAGGATCGTAGATTGCCGAATTGAGGTGGAACCAATCGAAGCCTGCGCGCGCGAACACGCTCGGATCGTCGCCGTTAGCTCGCATGAAGTCTGAGAAAATCTGAAGCAAATCGAACGTCTTTGCCGTCGTTCCGTCCGGCCGGATTTCAACCAGAAAATCTCCGGGACGCCCGACGGAGCTGGGCGCAATGAGATAGCCTGCGGGGCCGATGCCGATGTCGTGGTGAAACCCGATGAATGATTGATCGGCAAGACTTACTGTCGTTACCTTCCCGTCCCAACCCTCGGTGGAAAGCGATTTACCCGCGATATCGCCGATTACAAATCCGTCTTTTGTATACTGAATCGCCTCCTTTGCCGGCGTCGTGCTCACCCACCGGATATTGCCGTCCGTGTCCATGACTGTGACCGGCGCTGGCTGGCTGGCTGGCTTGATCGCGAAGAAGTCAAAGCCGAGCACGGAACCGGGCGTTCGCGGCTGGTCGATTGCCGGCGTCTTAAGGGCGGAAGTCGCGGTGTAAGGCGGGGTAGCAATCGGCACGCTTAGAACCTGGGTCGAACTGTCGCTGAAAGTCAGCGTCACCGAGGCAGTGTTGGTCGCATTTGCGTATAGCCCGAAAACTGGCACCGTAACTCCTGTGCGGGTCACATAGCCACGGTTGCGAAGGTTGGTCATGGTGTAGGACACGCGCACGGGCGCAGAAGCGGTGCCGGTCAAAGGCGAAATCATATATCTAATAGTAGTGACCGAACCCGTCGACGAACCCGCCAAGTCGACGAAGGCTACAAACGGTGTCGAGCCCGCCCGCTGGCCAGTTACTGCGATATCACTAGTGGACGCGACGGATGCGACAATCGGAGCGGAAGACTTGCTGTCGTCGAAACAACCCTGAAGCAAAAACGCTACCAAGAAAGGCGCAACAAACGTGTAGGGCCTCATGTGAGCAGACCCGGGTCACACCTCATATTACCCCCTTAATCTTCCAGGCACGCACACGGCATACCGCAGTTAACATGCCAATCACGAGCCTCAGATCGCCCCCATGCCCGCTTTCAATCCCATAGCGGCGCACCCGCCCTTAACGTATCCCCGGCCTCACCGCCATCAGCTCCGCGACCTTCGCCTTGAAGGCGCGCAGCGCGCTGCCGCTCAGGGCCGCCATCGAGGAGAAGGAGAAGCCGCGCGGGTTCACCGTCGCGCCGTAGCGATAGGTCTCGAAATGGAGGTGCGGGCCGGTCGACAGGCCCGAATTGCCCGAATAGCCGACGATCTGCCCGCGCGACACGTGCGTGCCCGATCGCACCGCGATGCGGCTGAGATGGCCGTAGCCCGTCCCGACCCCGCCCGGACCGTTGATGCCGATATATTGGCCGTAACCGCCCTTGTAGCCGGCATAGGCGACGGTGCCGTCGATCACCGCATAGACCGGCGATCCATAGGCGCAGGCGACGTCGATGCCCTTGTGCATGCGGTAATAGCCGAGGATCGGGTGGAGCCGCATGCCGAACGACGAGCTGACCCGCCCGCCGCACGGCAGCCCGGCGAAACCGTCGTGCCGCGTCTGGCCGTTGGCGTCGTACCAACTGCCGCCCTCGTCGCTGTCGCCGTCCTGGCCCGCCCATTTGACGAGCTGGATCTTGCGGTTGCCCACGTCGAGCCCGGCGAACAGGATGCCGCCCAGTTCGACCTCGCCGGTCGCCGCGCGGCGTTGCTTCAGGATGATGTCGAACGGATCGCCGGCGGTCACTTCGCTACCGACCGAAATGCGCGTCGCGATCGCCTTGATGTAATCGGCGGCGGCGGTGCTGGGCACGCCGGCGGCGCGGAGCGACTTGTAGAGGCTCGCGCCGGCCAGACCCTGGATGCGCAGCGGGGTGTCGTCGACCGCGATCGCCTGACGCTGCATCGACAAGCCGCCCGCGTTGCGCGTGATCGTCAGGCGGAAGTCGAACGCGGGCTGAAAGCTGAGACTCTCGATCGGGCGGGGATCGGACTTCTTCGCGCGCGGACCGAGCACGCCTTCGAAGCGCGTGCCGGGCCGGATGTCGTCGAGCGGCAGCGCGCCCGCAACGAGATCGGAAATCACCGCAATATCGGTCCTGGCTGCGCCGGCGCGGCGGAGCAAGGCGGCGATGCTGTCGCCGTCGCTCATCGC
>JAFEEZ010000447.1 GCA_018240825.1 Pseudomonadota bacterium
ACGCTTTGGGTGCTCGGCGAACTCGCCCGGTCGGTGACTGCGGGCGGACGCAAATGGGCCGACGTCATTCCCGTTGGCCCACCCTCGCTGCCATCCGGCATGATGCAGTCGTGGCCCGCCGCCAGCCCGGTGACATTGCAGACGCTCGCCACGATGATGATCTCGATCAGCGACAACACCGCCACCGACACGCTGGTGACTGCGGAAGGAATCAGGCTGGACAAGTTCGTTGCCGACATCGGGACGCCCGGTCTGGCGCCCGTCCTGACGACGCGCCAGATGTTCGCCATCAAGAGTCCTGCCAACGCCGACCTTGCGGCGAGATGGGCGGCGACCTGGGCGCCCAAGGCGCGACGGGCCTTGCTCGACGCCAATGCCAAGAGACTGGCCGAAACCCCGCTCGATGTGAACATGTTCAGCGGAAAGCCGGTCGCGATCGACACGCTCGAATGGTTCGCCAGTCCCGGGCAAACGGTCGCGGTTCTCGATTACCTGCGCGGCAGTGGCGGCGAAACTGCGCTCGCCATTCTCGCGGTCAATCCCGGCGCCGACGCGGCGACGCGCGCGCGATTCGATTATGTCGGGTTCAAGGGCGGGTCGGAGCCCGGCGTCATCACGCTCAACTATCTGGTCCGGCGCAAGGACGGGCGATGGCTGGCGATCGTCGGCAACTGGCGCCGCCGCGATGCGGGGGTCGATACCAACGCGTTCGCGCAACTGATGAACCGCGCGCTGGTGCTCGCCGCGACCGCAACCGCGCCAGCGCAATAAAAGGACCCCGCTCCATCGTGGCGGAGCGGGGCAGGGATCGGCGGGCGGCGCCTCAAAAGGGAAAGATGCGGCAAACCGCCCTGCCGGATCAGCGGGCGGCGGCGGCGATGCCGTTGCGCTCGATCATCGCGAGCGTCAGCGCGCCACCCTTCGCGCTGGCGGCGGCGTCCCCCAGCACAGAGCGGACACATGCGGCGTCGCTGGACCCGATCGTCTGCTGGCACAGTTTGGCGGCGGCGCGCTCGACGCGGACGAGAAGCACGGCGCGACCCGAGATGGTGTTGGTGTCGATGTCGCTATACACGATGTGAATCTGGTCGTTGCCAACCTGCCAACTGCCATCCTTGGCGAGTGCGGGCGCGGCGGTCAGGGTCAGGGCGGCGACTACGATGGTGGCGAACTTGATCATGCGATGGTTCCTTTTCCGTATTCGTGATCGACATCCACTTGATGCGCCCGGCGGCGGCCGACCGAGAGGATGAGGAACCGATCAAATGCCGATGATCGACCGATGAGGCGCCGATGACGGCGGAAACGAGCAATCCGGCGGCGCGGATCGACCTCGCGCATGCGGCCGATTTCACGGTCGGCGACCTGGCTGTTCGCCCCGCGACTCGCGAAGTGACTCGTCAGGATGGCGCGGTGGAAGTGGCCGAGCCGCGCGTGATGCAAGTGCTGGTCGCCTTGGCGCGCGCGGATGGCGGCGTGATTTCGCGCGACGATCTGACCCAATCGTGCTGGGAAGGCCGTATCGTCGGCGAGGATGCGATCAACCGCGTAATCTCGCGCCTGCGCCGGATCGGCGAGACGATCGGCCAGAACAGTTTTCGCGTCGAGACGGTGACCAAGGTCGGGTATCGCTTGGTCGAGCGCAGCAGCGGTGCAGTGGACAATCGAACCGTCAACGCGGCCCTCCGTCCGTCGCGGCGCACGTTGATCGCTGGCGCGGGCAGCGTCGGAGCGCTCGCAATCGGCGTCGGAATAGGTTGGCATCTTCTCGCCCGCGACGACACGACGCCGGCCAGCGTCGCACCGTTGATCGCGCAAGCGACCCTTGCGATGCGCCAGGATTCGCCGGACGGCAACGCTGAGGCGATCGGTTTCTATCGGCAGGTCGTCGATCGGGAGCCGAACTTCGCGGACGGCTGGGGCGGGCTGGCGCTGGCCTATGCCGTGGCCTCTCACCAAAGCCCCGAGGCCGACACCGCACAGATGCGCGACCGCGCGCGCGCAGCGATCGATCGCGCGAACCAACTCCGCCCCGGCAACGCCTATGCCGGGGCAGCGCTGGCGCTACTGGCCCCGCGGCGACGGCATTGGCTGGACGCCGAGCGTGCGCTGCGGGCGGCGCTGGCCGATCACCTCGACGACGAATTGCTGTTCGGTTTGCTGGGATCGTTGTTGATGGATGTGGGGCGCGAGACCGATTCCGCTGCCGCCCTGGTGAAAGCGCGGCAGCTGGGAACGCCGACGCCGCTGGCGCTGTATCAACTGACATCGGCGCTCTGGTATGCCGGCAGGCTGGAGGAAGCCGACCGCGCCAGTGATGAGATGATCGCACTCTATCCCCGCCATGTCGGGGTGTGGTTTGTGCGGTTCTATTTCCTGTTGTTCAACGGCCGCGGCACGGAGGCGATCGCGCTCGGCGAAAACCGCGCCGGCCGCCCGCCGGGCATCCCGGACGGCGACTTTGACATCGTGCTGACCGCCGCGCGTGCGGTCGTGTCGCGCGCGCCGGCCGATATCGACCGGGCGATGGCGGCCCATCTGGCGGCAGCGCGGCGGGGCGCGGGCTACGCCCAGAACGCGATGAAATTCGCTGCCATATTCGGGCGGCTCGACGATGCCTTTGCGATGGCCGACGCGATCTATTTCAACCGGGGCTTTGCGCCGGGCAGCCTGTTCTTTTCGGGCCAGCAGGCATCGTATCTCAAGCCCGACGACCGGCTGACCGAAATCCTCTTCTCGCCGCCACTGGCGCCGATGCGCGCC
>JAFEEZ010000448.1 GCA_018240825.1 Pseudomonadota bacterium
CGACGCGGCGACGCTGACGCATTTCGGGCGCGCGATCACCGAGCAGACGATCGCGCTCAACACCCAGACCCGCCCGCTCGAGGAACGGTCGACCTACGACAAGGCGTTCCTCCAGGTCATGAACCTGTGGCGCGAGGACGAGACCGCGCGACAGTTCGTGTTCGGCAAGCGGCTGGCGGGGATCGCCGCACGCTTGCTCCAGGTCGATGGCGTGCGGCTCTATCACGATCAGTCGCTGTACAAGGAGCCCGGCGGCGGCATAACGCCCGCGCACGCCGACCAATATTACTGGCCGCTCGCGAGCGATCGCACGATAACTGCGTGGGCGCCGCTGCAGGCCGTGCCTCAGGGCATGGGACCGCTCGCTTTCTTCAAGGGAAGCCAGCATGTCGAATTCGGCCGCGATCTTGGCATATCGGACGAAAGCGAGGCAGCGATCACCGCTGACATGGAGCGGCACGGCTTCCCCATCGTCGATGGGCCGTTCGAACTGGGCGAGGTCAGCTTTCACCTTGGCTGGACGTTCCACCGCGCCGGTCCCAACCGCTCGGCCGATCCGCGGTCGGTGATGACGGTCATCTATATGGATCGCGACATGGTGTTGAAGGCGCCGGAGAACGAGCAGCAGCGGATGGACTGGGATAAATGGTGCCCCGGCGCCGAGGTCGGCCGGATCATCGATACGCCGCTGAATCCTGTGTTGTACGAAAGGTGATACGCGCGGTCGGTCTGGCGCTTGCGGCGCTATTGCTCGCGCCGCCGGCTACTGGCGCGCCGCCCGAAAAGGTCAGGTCGGCTGCGTTGCGCGACGAGGTGATCTATCACATTTTCTTTCGCAGTTTCCGCGATTCGAACGGCGACCGGATCGGCGATCTGAAGGGGCTGACCCGGAGTCTTGACGACATCAAGGCATTGGGGGTCACCTCGCTGTTGCTCACGCCACTCCAGCCGTCGCCTTACTACCACAATTATTTCGCGACCGACTTTGAGGGGATCGATCCGGCCTATGGCACGATGGATGATTATTTCGCGTTCGTTCGTGCGGCGCACGCGCGGGGGCTGAAAGTTTATCTCGACGAGGAGTTCCAATACGTTGCGGAGGGGCATCCGTGGCTGACCGCGTCGCGGGGACGGCCGGGGGCGAAGTTCGGGCCGTATATCCTCTACAACCGGCCGAAGACCAACGAAGAACCCGAGCCGTTTCTCGCCGTGCCCGCCTGGCCCGGCTATGACGGGCGCTGGATCGGCATTTCGATGGTCAATCTGAAATCGCCCGCGGTGCGCGATTATTTCACGCGGCTGCTGGTCCATTGGACCGACCCGCACGGCGACGGCTCGCTGAGGGATGGCGTCGACGGGTTTCGTATCGATCACATGATGGACGATCTCGACAACAAGCATCGTCAAACCAATCTGTTCGCCGATTTCTGGGCGCCGATCTTCGCGAGCGTCCGGGCGCGCAATCCGGCGGCCCGCATCATTGCCGAACAGGCCGATTGGGGTGCGGGCGACGCATGGTTGATCAAGGGCGGCGCCGACCTGGTGTTCGCTTTTCCTTTGCGGTTTGCGCTGGAAAAGATGGACAAGGTCGCGATCGTCAAGGCGCTTGACGCGAGCGGATCTTCGCCGGAGGGCAAGGGTCGCATTCTGTTCCTTGAAAATCACGACATGGACCGTTTCATGTCGGTGGTCGGCGGCGATGGGCGCAAAGCACGGATCGGCGCGGCGCTGACGTTGCTGATGCGCGGGACGCCGTCGATCTATTACGGGCAGGAGCTCGGGATGCGCGGCCGGATCGATCCGCGAGTCAAAAGCGACGGCGCGCATATCGGGCTGCGCGAGGCGTATCGCTGGACGGCGGACCTCGACGCGCCCGGATCGGCGATCTGGTACCGCAACGATGCGATGGCTTGGGCCAACCGCTTCAACCGCAGCGACGACGGCGTGTCGCTGGCGGAGGAGCGCAGCCGACCGGACTCGCTATACGTCTTTTACCGTCGGTTGCTGACGCTGCGGGCGGCGCGAGTCGAGTTGCGGCAGGGCGATCAGCAATTGTTGTGCGCCGACACGACAGCCGCGGTGTGCGTATTGCGCTCGTTGGGGGACCGGCGAGCGCTGATCCTGGCGAACACCGGCGCAGTACCTGTTAAGCCCGCTTTGGCCGGCCTGCCGACCGGGTGGGTCGATTTGCTCGACGGGGATCGCGTGATCGATCCGGGATCGATCACATTGCCGGCATTTGGGGTGAGAGTGATCGGCTCGCCGTGACCACTTCCAGGAATCGGTTTGCATCTTTACGTTGAGAACATATCATGAACAAATATGCCCGAGTCGGTTGCCTCGCTCAGCAAATTGCGGCGGCGTCTGGCGCGCATCGAGAATGTGCGTCCGCGCGATGTGGCCACGCGCGTGGCCACAGGTTGCCTCTCGGTCGACGACTGGCTCGGCGGCGGGCTGGTTCGTGGGCGGTTGCACGAGATGTTGGCGGTCGAGCGGGAGGACGCCGGTAGCGTCGCTGGTTTTGCGGCGATGCTGGCGTTGCGGATGGGAGAGGGGCGGCCGTTGTTGTGGCTGCGGACGGAGGCAGCGGAGCGGCAAGGCGGGAAACTCTACGCCACCGGGCTCGGCGAACTCGGATTGGACGGCGGCGACATGCTGTTCGGACTGATCGCCGATGATGCCGCTTTGTTGAAAGCGGCGAACGACGCGGCGCGGTGCGCTGGGGTCGGGACGGTGCTGGTCGAATGCTGGGGAAACCCTCGAGTGCTCGATTTGACCGCGACACGGCGGCTGATGCTGGCGGCAGAGGCGTCAGGGGTGACGGTGTTTCTCCTCCGCATGGCCGCGGCGGAAGGCCCCAGCGTCGCCGACACGCGCTGGCGGGTAGCGGCGGCGCCGTCGACGCCGTTGGCCGACGGCACCTCCGAAGGAGCACCGGGGCACCCGGCGTTCGAGATCGAATTGTTGCGCCACCGCGCCGGGCCGGCCGGCGTCACGTGGCGCGTGGAGTGGAACCGTGAACGACGAACTTTCCAGGAACCGGCCGAAACGGCGATATCTGGCGCTGTACTTCCCGTGGCTGCCGGCTGAGCGGCTGCGGATCGCGCGACCCCATGCCTTCGTGGGTCGCGAGCGCACACCCTATGCGGTGATCGAGAAGGCCAAG
>JAFEEZ010000044.1 GCA_018240825.1 Pseudomonadota bacterium
CAAATTGTCGACAATGGGCGATGATCAGGGCGCGATCTTCGACGGTTATCCGCGCACCGCGGCGCAGGCGGAGTCGCTCGACGCGATCCTTGCCGGTCACGGCCGCCAGCTCGACCGCGTGATCGAGCTCGAGGTCGACGAGGATGCGCTGGTCGAGCGAATCGTCGGGCGCTTTTCGTGCGCGACGTGCGGCGCGACCTATCACGACAAGTGCCACCTCCCGAACATCGACGGCACGTGCGACGTGTGCGGGCGTCACGACTTCAAGCGCCGCCCCGACGACAACGAGGAGACCGTCCGCACGCGGATGGCCGAATATCGCGCCAAGACCGCACCGGTCATTCCGATCTACGAAGCGCGCGGCATCCTGACGCGGATCGACGGCATGGCGGATATCGATCACGTCAGCGCGGCGATTGCGGCGGCGCTGGACGTCTGAAACTGTCATCCCGGACTTGATCCGGCATCCCGCTTCTTTTGTTTGAAAGGCGGACCCCGGATCAAGTCCGGGATGACGAAGTAGATGAGCGACGATAATCTCCTCAAATCCTGAAGGGGGGAACCGCCATGCTCCGTTTCGCTGCCGCCTTGCCGCCGCTCGTGTTCGCCGCATCGCCGGTTGCCGCCGATGTCATCGACACCAGCGCCGCCGGATTCACTGTTTCAAGGACGGTCAGCATCGCGGCCACACCCGACGCGGTATGGAGAACGCTGACCAAGCCGTCGCACTGGTGGTCGAAGGACCATAGCTGGTCGGGCGACGCCGCCAACTTCTACATCGACAGCAACTGTTTCTGCGAAAAGCTTCCGGGCCGGGGAAGTGTCGAACATGCCCGGGTCGTGTTTAGCGACAAAGACAAGCTGCTCCGTATGGTCGGGGCATTCGGCCCGCTGCAAGCTTATGCCGTGACCGGCGTCATGACGTTCGAACTCACGCCGGGCGGCGCCAAGGGCACGACGCTCAAGATGACCTATACGGTTGGCGGTTACATGCCGGGCGGGATTGATAAGATGGCCGAACCCGTCGATAATGTGCTGGGGCAGCAAGTCCTGGGATTGAAGACGGCGGCGGAGACCTTGATCCCGGCGAAGTAGCGCCCGGCGCGCTTGACACGCCATCGACTCGCACCTAGATGAGCCCCCTTCCGATACCCCGGCTGTCCGGCGGCGCTTCTTCGCGTCCGCCGCATTCGTGCGTTTCGGGATTAACGCGATGAGATGGGGGACGTGGCAGCCATGCCGTTCCCTGTGGAGCTAGGAGAAAAGTTTCATGGCACGTATTGCGGGTGTCAACATCCCGACCAACAAGCGCGTGGTGATCGCGCTGACCTATATCCACGGAATCGGTCCGGCGAAGGTCAAGGAAATTACCACGAAGCTGAATTTCGCGCCGGCGACCCGCGTGCAGGACCTGACCGATCAGGAAGTGCTGCAGATCCGCGAAGCGATCGACGCCGGTTATACGGTGGAGGGCGACCTTCGTCGCGAAACCGCGATGAACATCAAGCGGTTGATGGATCTGGCCTGCTATCGCGGCCTCCGTCACCGCAAGGGTCTCCCGGTCCGCGGCCAGCGCACGCACACCAATGCGCGCACCCGCAAGGGCAAGGCCAAGCCGATCGCCGGCAAGAAGAAGTAAGGGATAAGCACACGACGGTGTGACCTCGTGTGATCTTTATGCTTCTGATTTTCAGATTTCAGGGTCAGGAACTACAAAATGGCACGTGAACCGCAGCGCATCCGGCGCCGTGAACGCAAGAACATCACCGCCGGCGTCGCGCATGTGAACGCCAGCTTCAACAACACCATGATCACCATCACCGATGCCCAGGGCAACGCCATTTCGTGGTCGTCCGCCGGCATGATGGGGTTCAAGGGCTCGCGCAAGTCGACTCCGTACGCGGCGCAGGTTGCGGCCGAGGACGCCGGGAAGAAAGCCGCCGAACACGGCGTCCGCACGCTCGAGGTCGAGGTGAAGGGTCCCGGTTCGGGCCGCGAGAGCGCGCTCCGTGCGTTGCAGGCGGTCGGTTTCCAGATCACGTCGATCCGCGACGTGACCTCGATCCCGCACAACGGCGTTCGTCCGTCGAAGCGCCGCCGCGTCTGATTTCGTTACCGTGCCGGCGGACGCGCCGGCGCGCTTTTTGATACCCGGCCGCTTCATCCCCGCGAGCGGCCCAACCCAGGGGACGAGAGCCTTGTCCGTCAACGCAAAAAACTGGCAGGAACTGAAGAAGCCCAACGCGCTCGAGAAAAAGGGCGGCGAGGGCAAGTCGAAGGCGACGTTCGTCGCCGAACCGCTCGAGCGTGGCTTCGGCCTGACGCTCGGCAACGCGCTGCGCCGCGTGCTGTTGTCGAGCCTTCAGGGCGCGGCAGTCACTTCGATCAGGATCGAGAATGTGCTGCACGAGTTCAGCTCGCTCGCCGGTGTGCGTGAGGACGTCACCGACATCGTGCTCAACGTGAAGCAGATCGCGCTCAAGATGCAGGGCGAAGGCCCCAAGCGTCTCCAGCTCTCGGCGACCGGCCCAGCCGATGTCCGCGCAGGCGACATTGCGGTGTCGGGCGATATCGAGGTGATGAACCCCGATCTGTTGATCTGCCACCTCGACGAGGGCGCGACGCTCAACATGGAACTGACCGCCGATGTCGGTAAGGGCTATGTCGCGGCGGTCGCCAACCGTCCGGCCGACGCGCCGATCGGGCTGATTCCGGTCGACGCACTCTACTCGCCGGTCCGCCAGGTGTCGTACAAGGTCGAGAACACCCGCGTAGGGCAGGAACTCGATTACGACAAGCTGACGCTGTCGATCGAGACCGACGGCACGGTGACCCCGGAGGATGCGCTGGCCTATGCCGCGCGCATCCTGCAGGACCAGCTGGCGCTGTTCGTCCATTTCGACGATTCGGCGATCACCCGCTCGGCCCCGATCGGCATCGCCGCGACCCCGACCGAGAGCGGCGGCGTGTCGGGCGACACGCAGCAGATCAACCGTTACCTCCTCAAGAAGGTCGACGAGCTCGAACTGTCGGTGCGTTCGGCCAACTGCCTCAAGAACGACAACATCATCTATATCGGCGATCTGGTCGGCAAGACCGAAGCCGAGATGCTGCGCACCCCGAACTTCGGCCGCAAGTCCCTGAACGAGATCAAGGAAGTGCTGTCATCGATGGGCTTGCGCCTAGGCATGGAAATCCCGGGTTGGCCGCCCGAGAATATCGAAGAGATGGCGAAGAAGCTCGAGCAGGAGATTATGGGGTGAAGCTCGCCCGCGAATAAGGAGGGGATTGCGCAGCAATCGCCGAGTTAGACGCGGAGACGAGCAGACCCGGCCGACGGGCTCTTAGCCCGTTCGACGACGCGGCTTTGCCGCGGCGGGTCTGCGAAGAAAGAAGCGGGACCCCGGCGCAAGGCCGGGGTGACGGAATTGGAGGGTGGCCTACCGTCCCACCTGGATCGGGGTACCTCGTACGGCCCCCCTACGAACGAGAAGGAAAGCATCATGCGCCACACGGTAGGCGGTCGTAAGCTTCAACGCACCTCGGCGCACCGCGCCGCACTGTTCCGCAACATGTCGGCCGCGCTGATCAAGCACGAGCAGATCACCACCACGCTCGCCAAGGCGAAGGAGCTTCGCCCGTATATCGAGAAGCTGATCACGCTGGCGAAGAAGGGCGGCCTGTCCAACCGCCGCCTTGCCCACGCGCGGCTGCTCGACGAAGCGCAGTTGGTGAAGCTGTTCGACGTGCTGGCGTCGCGCTACGCGGCGCGCAACGGCGGCTATACGCGCGTCATCAAGGCGGGCATCCGCGCCTCGGACGCCTCGCCGATGGCGGTGATCGAGTTCGTCGACCGTGACGTGTCGGCCAAGGGCCAGGATTCGGGCCCGGTGATGATCGACGAGGATTTCAGCGAGGCGGCCTAAGTCGCAGCGTAGCTGAGGCGAGGCTCAAGCCTCGCTCGGCCGGCAGCGCTACAAGCGCTGGCCGACGACGCGGCTTCGCCGCGGCGGATAAAGAAAAGGGCCGCGCTTCCGGTTGGGAGCGCGGCCTTTTCTTTTCCGGACGCGCGACGCGGGACTAAATCCCGCCTCGTCGGTCGACGCTTAGCGCCGCCGGCCGCGCTTCGCGGTCTCGGGGCCGGCTCGCGCGGCCCGTGCCGCTCAGCGACAGCGATACTCGCTATTGTCCTGGTCGACCTTCTTGCCGAGCAGCGCGCCCAGCGCGCCGCCGATCAGCGTGCCCCCGATACGGTTGCGGCCGCCGTCGATGACGTTGCCCAGAATGCCGCCTGCGGCGCCGCCGATGATCAGCCCGGTCGTGCCGTCCGAACGCTTGCAATAATAGCGGCCGTCGGACCCGCGATAGACCTGGTCGTTCGACGTCAGCACACGTTCCTGATAGCGCGGATCGTCCCTGTAATAGCGCGCCGCGTCATAGTCGGTGCGATAGCGGGGATCGTCATAGGCGCTGTTATACGGCGGGGTGTCGTAACGTGAATCGTAGCTCGACCGGCGCGCGTCGCGGCGCTGCGCTGCTTCGTAGATGGCGCGCTCCTGGTCGTAGATCCGCCGTTCGTTGTCGAAGCGGCGTTGCGCGGCGTCGAAACGGCGCTGCTCCGAATAGGTTTGCGCCGCGGCTGGCAGCGCGAATGTCGACAATGCGATCGCGGCCGCCGACATGGCGAGGGGCAGGGTACGCAACATGGCTCATCTCCTTCGATTACCCCGGCACAACGCGTCAACGTCGGTACGGGGCCGTATCGGCTTTACGCGCGCCAGTTGAACCTGCGATGACGATCGATAGAGGATGAAATTCGCCCCCGGAGACGCCGATGCGCCGATTCCTGCCGCTGACCCTGATCGCCGTGACCCTTCCAACACTGGCCCAGACGAGTTCGATGACCGCTATCACCTACCCGGCGACCGATCGCGGCACGACCGTGGACGAGCAATTCGGCGTCAAGGTCGCCGATCCCTATCGCTGGCTGGAGAACGACGTCCGCACCGATCCGAGGGTCGCGGCGTGGGTCGCGGCGGAGAACAAGGTGACCGACGCCTATCTCGCGACCTTGCCCGGGCGCGATATCTTCAAGGCGCGGTTGAAGGCGCTGATCGACTATGAGCGCTTCGCCGCACCGGTGAAGGAGGGCGGACGCTATTTCTACACGCGCAATGCGGGCCTCCAGAACCAGGCGGTGCTGTACGTGCGCGACAGTGCCGATGGGGTGGGCCGCGTGCTGATCGATCCCAATGCCTGGTCGAAGGACGGCGCGACCGCGCTCGGCGAATGGGCGCCGAGCGAGGACGGCAAGCGGATCGTCTATGCGATTCAGGACGGCGGCAGCGACTGGCGCACGGTCAAGGTGCTCGATGTCGACAGCGGCAAGGTGCTTGACGACACCGTTGAGTGGGTCAAATTCTCCGGGCTTGCCTGGGCCAAGGACGGGTCGGGCTTCTATTATTCGCGCTTTCCGGCGCCGCCCGCGGGACAGAAGTTCCAGTCGACTAACGAGGATCAGGCGGTCTATTTCCACAAGCTCGGCACGCCGCAATCGGCCGATCCGTTGATCTATGCGACCCCCGAAAGCCCCAGGCGCGGTCATGGCACGCAAGTGACCGACGACGGCAAGTGGCTGGTGATCACCACGACCGAGGGCACCGACAACCGCTACGAGATCACCGTCATCGACCTGACTGCGCCCAAACCTGCCCCGCGAACGATTTTCAGGGGGCTTGATTATCAGTGGA
>JAFEEZ010000045.1 GCA_018240825.1 Pseudomonadota bacterium
CCCTCGTGCGTCGCGTCCACGCCCTCCGGATTGGTCGACGCCGTCGCGCTCGTGTCCATCACCATGCATGCTCTCCCTGCGGCCGGTGAAACCGGTTTCTTCGCCGCCCTGATGGACCAGCCGGCCGCGCGCCGCAATCGGGTTTCGCGGGGACCGGTTTGCGCGTAAGCCGCGCGCGTGACCAAATTCACCGTCAACAACCAGCCGGTCGAATATCGCATGGATCCGGCGACGCCGTTGCTGTTCGCGTTGCGCGACGCGTCGAATCTGACGGGCGCCAAATATGGCTGCGGCACCGGGCATTGCGGCGCCTGTATCGTCGATGTCGACGGCGCGGCGAAGCGCGCGTGCCAGGTTCCGATCGGGTCGATCGAAGGCAGTTTCGTCACGACGATCGAAGGGTTATCGCATGATCGCAGCCACCCGATCCAGGCGGCGCTCCTGGCCGAAAATGTCAGCCAGTGCGGGTTCTGCATTCCCGGCATGGTGATGGCGGCATCGGTGCTGCTCCGGAACAATCCGCGCCCGAGCGAAGACCAGATCCAGACCGGGATCACCAATCTGTGCCGCTGTGGCATCTATCCCCGCCTGGTCGAAGCGATCCAGCGCGCCGGTCGCATTCAGCGCGGCGAGGACACGGTCACGAGCCCCCGTCCGGGCGTTGATCCTTCCGACGCCGCGCGCGTTGTTCCGGCATTGACTCCCGCACCCTAGAATTCTTTCAATTCGCTGACGGGCCAATTCAGGATCGCGTCAGCGCGAGTCGGGCACACAGACGTCATCGTGGGGCCGGCTTGTGCGCCGGCGGATGGAGTTACGTGAATGCGTAAGACTTTTCTTCTCGGCCTGATGGCGGCGGTGACGATCGTGCCGGCGATGGCCTCGGCGCAGGATCGCGACAGTTGGCGCGGTCGCCGCGGCGGCGATTCGAGCGCGACCCAGCCCCAGGGCAACAATGGCGGTTGGCGCGGCAATGGCGGCGGCTGGCGGGGCCGCGGCGACGCCGCTTCGACCCCAGCGCCCACGCCCGCTCCCGCCCCGGCGCCGTCGGCGCGTGGCGACGGCAATCGCTTTGGCGGCTGGGCGGGCCGTGATCGCGGCAATGACGGTTGGGCGGGGCGCAACGGCGGCAGTGGCGACGGCGCCAATGATCAGGCCCGCCGACGCCCCGGCGGCAATCGCTGGAACGGCAATAGCGACAACGACGGCAACCGCTTCCGCGGCTGGGCCGGCGGCAATGGCGGCGGCGTGACGCCCGACGCCAACGATCAGGCGCGTGCTCAGGCCGAGGCGCGGGCGCGCGCCGACCGCAACCGCAGCTGGAGCGGCAACAACTGGCGCGGCGACCGCAACAACGGCTGGAACGGCGGCAATCGCAGCGGGAACGGCGGCGACAGCCGGTGGCGGGGCAATGACGGCAACCGCGGCGACAACTGGAATCGCGGATGGCGCGGAAACGATCGGTATAACTGGCAGCGCTATCGCAACGACAACCGCAACCTCTTCCGCCTGCCGCGCTATTACGCGCCCTATGGCTGGAGCTACGGGTACCGCCGCTTCTCGATCGGGTTCGTGCTCGACCGGATGCTGTTCGGCCAGAATTACTGGATCGACGACCCGTACGAATATCGCCTGCCGGAGGCGTACGGCGAATATCGCTGGGTGCGCTATTACAACGACGCGCTGCTCGTCGATATCTATACCGGCGAGGTCGTCGATGTGGTCTACGACATCTTCTACTAAGTCGTTCATCGTCACGTGCGGGCCGGGGCTCGGGAATTCGTTCCCGGGCCCTTGCCTTTTCGAATCTATCGGCGAAGAAACCCGCCATGCTAGGCACAAGGAAGATTTCCGCCGGCGGCCCGTCGAAGGACCGCGCCCGTATCGGCCAAAGCGTCGCCGCCCGGCTCGACGCCAATCCGCGCATGCAGCCGGCCCTGGTCGGCGCGGCGCAAGCCTATTACCACCTGGACTTCCTCACCCCCGCGCAATGCGACCGGCTCATTGAGATCATCGACGGCAACCGCCGCCCCTCCACTTTGCTGTCCGACCGGCCCGAGCGCGAGGATTATGGCTTCCGCACCAGCGAGAGCTGCGACATGGATCGCTGGTCGCCTGACGTCGAGCCGATCGACAATTCGATCGCCGACTTGCTCGGCTTGCCCGCAGTCAGCGGCGAGACGATGCAGGGCCAGCGCTACGCCCCCGGCCAGCAATTCCGCGCGCATCACGACTTCTTTCATGAGAACCAGAAATACTGGCCGGAGATGAAGCGGAGCGGCGGGCAGCGGACTTGGACCGCGATGATCTATCTGAACGATGTCGAGGAGGGCGGCGCGACATGGTTTCCCGAGGCCGGCCTGCGCGTCGCGCCGCGCCGGGGACTGCTGCTCGCGTGGAACAATATGAGCGCCGACGGCAGCCCCAACACGCTGACGCTGCACGAGGGCATGCCGGTGGTGAAGGGCGTCAAATACATCATCACCAAATGGTTCCGCGAGGGCACGTGGCTGCGTCAGTGACCGGCTGGGCGTGACCGACACCGTCCTCAACATCACGCGGTCGATCCTTGGCCAGCCCTGGCGCTGGCGCGCGCTCGCCGCCGACGCGCGCGATCCGGCGTTCCGACCCGACGATCTGGTGACGCAATTGCTTTTGTCGCGCGGGGTGGCGCGCGACGATCTCGACGCCAACCGCGCGCCCAGCATCCGCGGCTTTATGCCCGACCCGTCGATTTTCAACGACATGGACAAGGCCGCGGCCCGGCTTGCCGATGCGGTGCAGGCGCGTGAAGCGGTCACGGTGTTCGGCGACTACGATGTCGACGGTGCGACCTCGGCGGCGCTGATGATCCGGCTGCTGCGCAGCCTCGGGCTGGATCCGCAAGCGTACATCCCCGACCGGCTGATGGAAGGCTACGGCCCCTCGGGCGAAGCCCTGGTGCGGATCGCGGCGGGCGGCGCATCGCTGATCGTCACGGTCGATTGCGGCGCACAGGCGTTCGAGGCGCTCGCCATGGCGCGCGACGCTGGGGTCGACGTGATAGTGGTCGATCACCACCAATGCGCGACCACCCTGCCCCACGCTCACGCGTTGGTGAACCCGAACCGGCTCGACGAACGCGAGGGGCGGGGGCATGGCCATCTCGCTGCCGTCGGCGTCGCGTTCCTGCTCGGCGCGGCGTTGCTGCGCGAGTTGCGCAGCCGCGGCTTCTTCGCCGATCGCGCAGAGCCCAAGCTGCTCGACCTGCTCGACCTCGTCGCGCTCGGCACTGTCGCCGACGTCGCGCAGTTGAAGGGGCTCAACCGCGCCTTCGTCGCGCAGGGGCTCAAGATCATGGCGCAGCGCCGCAACATCGGCCTCACGGCGCTGGCCGAAGCAGCGCGGCTGACGCGCGCGCCGACATGCAGCGACCTCGGCTTCGCGCTGGGCCCGCGGATCAACGCCGGCGGCCGCGTCGGACGCGCCGATCTCGGTGTAAGGCTGTTGACGACCGACGACCCGGTCGAGGCGCGAACGATCGCCATCGAACTCGATCGCCTGAACGAAGAACGCCGCGCGATCGAAGCTCTGGTCCAGCAGGAGGCGGAAGACCAGCCATGCGGCGGCGCTGTGGCGGTGGTCTCCGGCAAAGGCTGGCACCCTGGCGTCATCGGCATCGTCGCGGGGCGGCTCAAGGAGCGGCTGGGTCACCCGGTGATCGTCGTCGCGATCGACGAAGCAGGTGTGGGGAAAGGATCGGGCCGGTCGATCGCCGGCGTCGATCTCGGCGCGGCGGTGCTTGCCGCGAAAGAGGCCGGGTTGCTCGTCGCCGGCGGCGGGCATGCGATGGCGGCGGGACTGACCATTGCCGAAGACAAGCTGACCGATTTCGCGGCGTTTCTCGAAGAACGGCTGGCGGCCGCGGTCGCGCGCAGCAATGCCGATCGCGCACTGCTCGTCGACGCCCTGCTCGCCCCTGGCGGGGTAACGCCGACGCTGTGCGAGACGATCGACGGCGGCGGGCCCTATGGCATGGGCTGGCCCGCCCCGCGCATCGTCGCGGGGCCGTTCCGTCCGGTCAAGGTCGACGTTGTCGGCAACGGCCACGTCCGTGCGATCATGGCGGGCGATGACGGGCGCAGCCTGAAGGCGATGGCGTTCCGCTCAGCTGACACCGCGCTCGGTCAGACGCTGCTTCAGGCGCCGTCTCACCGCAAATTGTGGCTCGCGGGCCGGCCAAAGGTCGACGACTGGGCTTCGCGCCCCGCCGCCGAGCTTCATCTCGACGACGCCGCCTGGGCTGATTAGCTTGACCCCGCGCGCGGCTTTCCCTAACCGGCAGGCCGCGCCAGCAATGGCCCCTTCGTCTAGCGGTTAGGACGCGGCCCTTTCACGGCTGAAACACGGGTTCGATTCCCGTAGGGGTCACCAGATACGCCAGAACTGGCGGAATCGGCGGTTTTCCTGTCATGGACGTCTCGGCGGGTACACCGTTTGGGTCCGCCGGAATGGACCTATCGCCCGCCAGGCGGCCGGGTCGGCGCCGCGTACGTCGATCTCAGCCGGTCCCCCCGCCCCTCAACGCTGGCAGGATCGCGTCGTTGTCGGCGCCGGGTCGCGGCATGGTGAACGAGGAGTTCGCGCGTTCTCCGCCCATCTGCAATGGCAATGCGGGCAGAACCGTCTCCTGACCATCGCCTAGACGCACCGGCTCCAGCCCGCCCGACGCCAGAAGGTGCGGGTCGTCAAACATATCCTCCGGTCGGCCAATCGGCGCGAACGGCAGGCCGCTGCCTTCGAGCCGGGCGATCACCTCGTCGCGCGTGAAGCTGGCCAGCAACGCGCGGATCTGCGGCAGGATGCGGTCGCGGGCGCGAACGCGATCGTTGTTCTTTCGGATGCTCTCGTCGGACCACAAATCGTCGAGGCCGAACAGCGCGCAGAATTTCTCCCACAAAGCATCGGTGACGACGCCGATGAATACGGGATCGTCCCTGGTCTCGAACACGTCGTAGATCGCCCAGGCGGACACGCGCGCGGGCATCGGCGCGGC
>JAFEEZ010000046.1 GCA_018240825.1 Pseudomonadota bacterium
CGAGAAGATGTCGGTGAAACTGCGCCCGAACAGCCGCGCGAGCAGCCCGGTCATCGCGCGGTTGCCCATGACGTGACCGCGGCGGTACGCATCGGCGGCTTCGTGGACGCGCGTGCCGACCACCATGTCGAGCTGTTCGTCCACCAGCCGCGCGATCATCGCGGGCGCCGCCTCAGCGTCATACGTCGCGTCGCCATCCGCCATCAGGTAGATGTCGGCATCCACGTCGGCGAACATGCGGCGGACGACGTTGCCCTTGCCCTGCATGCGTTCAGCGCGGACGATCGCGCCAGCATTTTGCGCGACCTCGACGGTGCGGTCGGTCGAATTGTTGTCGAAGACGTAGATAGCCGCGGCGGGCAGCGCGGCGCGAAAACCCGCGACCGTCTGCGCGATCGCGGCTTCCTCGTTATAGCAGGGCAGCAGGACTGCGATGCGTGGTTCGGTCATTCGGCCCCCAAACCTTCTCCCGTTGTGGGAGAAGGATACGGAGACTTGCGAGCTTGCTCGCTAGTCGCAGCTGGACAAGGGGCAAGCGAAGCTCAGCTTCGCGCGGTCGCAAGAATGACCGCATTCCCCTCACCCAGCTTCGACTAAGACCGCGCTGAAGAGCGCGGCCTAAGTCTGCGCAACCCTCTCCCACAAGGGGAGAGGGAAGAAAAGGGTCACTTCTTCGCCAGCGCCTTCTTCGCGGCCGGCTTCTTGGCCGGGGCTTCTTCGGCCTTGGCAGCGGGAGCCTTCTTCGTCGCGGCCTTCTTCACCGGCTCGGCCTTGACCAGCTCGTCGCCGGGGGCTGCAGGCTCGACATCGGCCTTTTCGACCTTCTTCGCCTTGACGGGCTTGGCGTCTTCGGTCTTGGCGGCCTTCTTCGCCGTCTTGGGCTTGTGATTGTCGTGGTCGTGATGATGCGTGCCCGTCGCGAAGCCATCCTCGCTCTCGATCGCTTCCTCGAGCTGCTCGCGCGTCACCTCGCGATCGGTGATCTCGGCCTTGTCGAACAGGAAGTCGACGACCTTGTCCTCATAGAGCGGGGCGCGCAGCTGCGCGGCGGCCATCGGCTCCTGCTGGATGTACTGGACGAAACGCTGCTGATCCTCCGGGCCGTATTGCTGCGCGGCCTGCGCGATCAGGCGGTTCATTTCCTGGCTGGTGACCTCGATGCCGTTGGCCTGGCCGATTTCCGACAGCAGCAGGCCGAGCCGCACGCGGCGCTCGGCGATTGCGCGGTAATCGTCCTTCTCGGCTTCCATTTCCTTGAGCGCGGCGTCGGGATCGGGCTCGTGCGTCGCTTCGTGCTTGAGCTGTTCCCAGATCTGGTTGAACTCGGCCTCGACCATCGAGGGTGGCACCGGGAAGTCGTGACCCGCGGCGAGCTGGTCGAGCAGCTTGCGCTTCATGTGCGTGCGCGTGAGACCGTTGAGCTCCTGTTCGACCTGACCCTTCAATAGCCCCTTGAGCTGGTCGAGGTCCTTGAGGCCGAGCGAGGTCGCGAGCGCATCGTCGATCCTGGTCTCGCCCGCGGTCTTCACCGACTTGGCGACGAGGTCGAACGTCGCGGGTTTGCCCGCCAGTTCCTTCGCGGCGTAATCCTCCGGGAAGGTGACCTTGATCTGCTTCTCGTCGCCCGCCTTCATGCCGACGACCTGATCCTCGAAGCCGGGGATCAGGCGGCCCGCGCCGATCTCCACAGCCATGTCGGTGCCGGTGCCGCCGTCGAACGCCACGCCGTCCTCGGTCTTGCCGACAAAATCGACGGTGACGAGGTCGCCCTTTTTGGCCTTGTAGCCGTCCTTGGTGTCGTTCCAGGTCTTTTGCTGGTCGGCGAACTTCTGGAGCTGCGCCTGGACCGCATCGTCGTTGGCCGGAACAGTCAGCCGCTCGAGCTTGAGCGCATCGATCGCCGGGGTCGGCACATCGGGCAGGATTTCGAGCTCGACCTTGAGTTCGGCGTCCTTGCCGGCCTCATATTCGTTTTCGAGCGCAACCGAGGGCTGCATCGCGGGACGCAGCTTGTTGCTGGCGATCAAGTTCTGGATGCCGTCCTGAATCGCGGTGTTGAGCGCATCCTGCATCAGCGCGGGGCCGTGCATCTTGCGGATCAGGTTCGCCGGCACCTTGCCCGGGCGGAAGCCCGGCATGCGGACCTGCGGCGCGACCTTCCTGACTTCGGCGTCGACCTTGGCGTCGATTTCCTTGGCGGTGATCGTCAGCGTGTAGGCGCGCTTGAGGCCCTCGTTCAACGTCTCGACAGTCTGCATTTTCGGCCTTCATCGATAAAAGGAATTGGGTGTCGGTGCCTCCCCGTTCGCCACGGGGACTGGTGCGGGCGAAGGGACTCGAACCCCCACATCTTGCGATACTGGAACCTAAATCCAGCGCGTCTACCAGTTCCGCCACGCCCGCTTGGGACACCGCCGGTCGGCGGCGTCTATAGCAAGTGCCGCTCCGGGAGCAACCCGCTTGGCAACCCGCCGCGGCACAAACGCGTTGAAGGCGCGAAAGGAGCCGTCATGGCCACCCAGCCGCCGCCCGAATTCCCGCCGCGCCCGAGCCAGCCGCTCGAACCCGACGGCCCGCCGCCGGAAATCAGCCCGCCGGTGCCCGACGTCGACGTCCCCGCGCCCGGCGAACAGCCGACCGGCCCCGCCAACCCGAGCTAGGAGAGCCTTTGTGCAAGACCGCAACCAGCACCCCGACAGCACCCCCGAGACCGAGGACAAGAACCGCGAGGACGTCGAACAGGCGACCGAGAATAACGACGACGCCAAACGCGGCGAAGTCCGCAACCAGGGCAGCGACGCGCAATAACGCGTTATTTGGCCGGGACGCCGCCAGCGGGTTCGATTGAAAAGTCGAACACCCGCGACAGTGTCGCGCCCGCGCCGTACATGCCGATCCCGCCGCCCGACACCGACGAATAGACGAAGCCATATTCGCCCGGCGGCAAGTCCCGCTCGGGCGTGACGGCGAAGACGCCGGGCCGCACGTCGACATAGGTCAGCGCGACACGCTGCTTGTCCTGCACGCCCGCCTTCGCGCCGCCGATGTTGAACTTGCCGACCGCAGCCTCGCGATGGTCCTTCTTCACATCGAAGCGCACCAGGCTGAACTCGTTGGGCGACGTGACGGCTGCCGCCGGCCCGGCCGACCAGAAGCTCCCGCTATTCCCGTTCGACAGGCTGGTCGTCGCCTGATCGAAAAAGACATAGAAGGTCGGGCGCGCGGTGGCCGTCCGCACGCGCGCCGAAACGCCGGGCAGCACCG
>JAFEEZ010000047.1 GCA_018240825.1 Pseudomonadota bacterium
GCACAACCGCGACGCCGAGCGGAGTCAGCCCGCCCTTCTTCATGCCGTGCATCGACCCCGCGACGTCATTGTCGAAGAAGTGCGCGAGCCCCGCCATCCGGAACCCGGCGGCGTAGAGCTTGTCGAGGTTGGCGATATTGCCTTCGAGGTCCTGCAGCCCCTCAATCGACAACATCGCGCCGACTACCGGCTTGCCCGCCTGACGATCGACGAGGAGCCGCATCAGGTCCTGCGCACTGGTCACCAACCGCATCTGGCCGTTCGAGCGGTCGGCGAACCCCTTCAGCTTCTGCGCATGGTAGAGCGAGCGCTGGAGCAGCGACCCCCAGGTCCGCACCGGTTGCAAATCGGCGATCACCAGCGTCGTGATATTGTCGGTGTCGCCCGAATTGCCGTCGTAATTCTGCCCCTTGGGCGTCCTGGTCACCGACGAGAAGATCTGGAGCGCGTAATGCCCCTCCTGCAACCGCGGCAGGTCGACCATCCCGCGCGTCGACCGCGTCAGCAGGTCGCGTTTCCACAGTAAGGAATCGGCGTGCATGTCGGCGACGTCGAGCGTCTTCTGCAACGCCGCCGCGCGCGGAGAGATGGCGACGGCGACGGGTTGGACCTTGTTCATCGAATTCTCGACGATGCCGGGCGCGAAGACGAAGAAGGCGATGGCGGCGATGAGGAGCAGGCCCAACCCGCCCAGGATCCATTTGCGCATTCCCATCCTCCTTAATCGCGACGCAGCGTCACGAAGCTATGAGCGGGCCGCTCGCCGTCCGCGGCATGATCCTCGCGCGCGATTTCACGCCAGCCCGCAAACCCCGGCACCGACACGTCGCCTTCCGCCTCCACATGCACCTCGGTCAGCTCGACCCGATCCGCCCGGTCGACAAACAGCGCGAACACCTCCGCTCCGCCGATCACCATCGCCTCGTCGCCCGCAAGCGCCAGCGCCTCCTCAACCGAATGCGCCACCTCCGCTCCCTCGGCGCGCCAAGCGCCATCGCGCGTCAGCACGATGTGCCGCCGTCCGGGCAGCGGCGTGGGGAAGCTCTCGAAGGTCTTGCGTCCCATGATCATCGGCTTCCCCATCGTCAGCGCCTTGAAGCGTTTCAGATCAGCCGGAAGATGCCACGGCAGCTTGCCGTCGCGCCCGATCATGCCGTTATCGGCGCGTGCGAGGATCAAGGTGATCAAACCGCGACCGGCGCCTTGATGTGCGCCTGCGCCTCGTAACCGAAGAGCTGGAAATCCTCATATTCATACGCGTCGATCGACGCCGGCTTGCGCAGGATTTCGAGCTTGGGCAGCGGGCCCGGCTCACGCCCGAGTTGCTCGCGCGCCTGCTCGAGATGGTTGGAATAAAGGTGGCAGTCACCCCCGGTCCAGACGAAGTCGCCGACCTCCAGCCCCGTCTGCTGCGCCAGCATATGCGTTAGCAGCGCATAGCTTGCGATGTTGAACGGCACGCCGAGGAAGATGTCGGCCGAGCGCTGATAGAGTTGCAAGCTGAGTTTGCCGGTCGCGACATGGCATTGGAACAGGCAGTGGCACGGCGCGAGCGCCATTGCGTGGAGCTCGCCGGGGTTCCACGCGCTCACCACCATGCGGCGGCTCGCCGGATTGACCTTCAGCGTCTCGATCAGCTCGGCGATCTGGTCGACGTGCCCGCCCTCCGCGGTCGCCCAGTCGCGCCATTGCTTGCCATAGACCGGGCCGAGATCGCCCTTCTCGTCGGCCCATTCATCCCAGATGCTGACCTTGCGATCCTGGAGCCATTTGACGTTGGTGTCGCCGCGCAGGAACCACAGCAATTCGACGATGATCGAGCGCAAATGGAGCTTCTTGGTGGTCAGCACCGGAAAGCCCTCGCTAAGGTCGAACCGCATCTGGTGCCCGAACACGCTCAGCGTGCCGGTGCCGGTGCGGTCCATCTGTTCGGCGCCATGGTCGAGCGCGCGCTGCATCAGGTCGAGATATTGCCGCATGTGCATCGCTTACCCTGCGGAGTGAACACCGCCAAGCGGCGGCAAGGCATCCGCCGTGGATAAAACGTGAATGGTTGATCGGCTGGCTCTGCGCACCGAACCTGATCCTCGGGAGGACGGATATCCTTCAACGATCATATTCTGCGAGAAGCATGAACCAGAGCCGCGAACGGCGCGCTGCGCGACCGCTTGCGCTCCAAGGTTCGGGGGCCGCCGAATTGACCTCAGCTCGCCAGCCGGCAGGCCCTGATATCCTTCGGCTCGGGGCGCGCGCCGACCGCCTGGAAACGCGCCATATAACCGCCCGCCGACGGCATGTCGTCGAACGCCACCAGCTTGTAGCCCACCGCGGCGAATTCGCACTGTAGCAGCCTGGGCGGCGTGCCGTGATCCACCGTCCGCCGGTTGGCGTCGACGACCACCACTTCCCCGCTCGCCTTTAACGCCGGGCGGATGCGCCACAGAAATTCGTACGGTTGTTCGATCTCATGATACATGTGGACCATCAGCACGCGGTCGAAACTGTTGTCGGGCAGCTTGGGGTTGGCCGGGTCGCCGAGCTTCACGCTGACATTGTCCAGCCTGTCGCGCACCACGCGTTGCGCCAGCGCGTCGCGGACTTGCGGCACGATGTCCTCCGCCACGACGCGGCCATCCTTGCCGACCCGGCTTGCCAGGCGAATGGTGTAATAGCCCTCGCCCGCGCCGATATCGGCCACGGTCATGCCCTTGGTGATGCCCGCCTTGTTCATCACCTCGCCCGCTTCGTTGAGGCGGTCGCGGGCTTCCTCGGTCGACCAGCGTGGCCCACCCAACGGTGCGACCGGCCGGTCGGGCGCTGGAAACGGCCCGGCATTGTCGGATTTGGCCGGCACCACCGCCGGCCCCCCGTCGCACGCGGCGAGGAGGAGCAATGCCGCGAAAAACCCTCTCCCCTTGTGGGAGAGGGAGGGAGCCGCGAAGCGGCGGAAGCGTGAGGGGGACCGACGCGACGGTTGAAATGACTCCCCCTCACCCCACCCCGCTTCGCGGGGCACCCATCTCCCACAAGAGGAAAGGGGAAGAAGTGCGAGCGCGCGGATCAATCCACGTCCTCCACCTCGACCGCCTCGCCCGTCACGCGCTGCGACAGCGCCGCGGCCATAAACGCGTCGAGGTCGCCGTCGAGCACGTCGGCCGGGCTGGTCGAGGTGACGCCGGTGCGCAGATCCTTCACCAGCTGGTACGGCTGGAGGACGTAACTGCGGATCTGGTGCCCCCAGCCGATATCGGTCTTGGTCGCATTCTCCGCATTCGCCGCCGCCTCGCGCTCGGCAAGCTCGCGTTCGTAGAGCCGCGCGCGAAGCTGGTTGTACGCCTCGGCCTTGTTCTTGTGCTGGCTACGCTGGTTCTGGCACTGCACGACGATTCCGGTCGGAATGTGCGTGATGCGCACCGCGGAATCGGTCGTGTTGATGTGCTGCCCGCCCGCACCCGATGCGCGATACGTGTCGATCCGCAGGTCGCTTTCGTTGTAATTGACTTCGATGTTCTCGTCGACAACGGGATAGACCCACACGCTGGCGAAGC
Organism: Pseudomonadota bacterium; assembly: GCA_018240825.1. GTDB lineage: Bacteria > Pseudomonadota > Alphaproteobacteria > Sphingomonadales > Sphingomonadaceae > Sphingomonas. The sequence continues at coordinate 3,549 of JAFEEZ010000047.1, forward strand.
TCGTGTGACGACGCGCGGCGCTGTCATAGGGGCTGATCCGGACGAGGCGGTGCACCCCGCTCTCGGTCTTGGCATAGCCGTAGGCATTCTCGCCCTTGAGCAGCAGCGTCGCCGACTTGATTCCGGCCTGTTCGCCCGAATGCTGGTCGATCAGTTCGACCTTCAGTCCGTGGCGTTCGCCCCAGCGCTGATACATCCGGCTGAGCATCCCCGCCCAGTCCTGGCTTTCGGTCCCGCCGGCGCCCGCGTTGATCTCGACATAGGTGTCGTTGGCGTCGGCTTCGCCCGCCAGCAGCGCCTTGATCTTGTCCTGGTCGGCGCGCTTGGCGAGTTCGGCTAACGCCTCGACCGCCTGGCCTTCGAGTTCGGTGTCGCCCTCGGCCTCGGCCATTTCGACCAGTTCGACATTGTCGGCGAGTTCCTGCTCGATCTGGCGCGTCGCGGCGATCGCCTCGTCGAGCCGGCGGCGTTCGCGCATCACTTCCTGCGCGGCCCTGGGGTCGTTCCACAGGCTCTGGTCCTCGACGCGCGCGTTGAGCTCGTCGAGCCTGCGCAGCGCGCGGTCCCAGTCGAGGAATCGCCGCAACAGTGCCAGCGCCTCGTTGATCGTATCGACATGCGATTGCGCTTCGGCGCGCATTTCGTGCTCCGTCACCCCGGCGGAGGCCGGGGTCGTTTGATATACAGGGTCGCGCAGGCCGATAACGGCCCCGGCCTCCGCCGGGGCGACGAATTTGGTTCGACCTAGTAGATACCGCCCTGCCGTTGCAAGAAATCGCCATCGTCGTTCGCCTTGGGCGGCGGCGGCGCCCTGGTCGCGGTGGGTGTCGGCAGGTCGCGGCGGATCGGCCCGCGGCGCATCTCACTCTCCGGCTTGAACGCTTCCCAGATCACCGCCGCCTTGGGATCGTCGGTCGGCCACGCCCCGAAAACCGGCTTGCCGGAAGCACGGTCAATCCGCACCATTTCGATCCCGGGAGGGGCGCGGAACGGGATCTTCGGCATTCCGTCGTACGCCTTGACCGCCCATTCCTTGAAGATCGGTGCGGCGAGCGTGCCGCCCTGGGCGTAGCCCCCAAGATTCACCGGGCTGTCATAGCCGATATAGACACCCGCGATCATCTGCGGCGTGCCGCCGATGAACCAGACGTCCTTCGGCCCGGTATTGGTGCCGGTCTTGCCGAACATCGGCCGATCGAGGTCGCGCAGCACGACCGCAGTGCCGCGCTGGATGACGCCCTCGGCAATATGAATGATCTGGTACGCGCTCATCGGCTCGACGATCTGCTTGAGACGAACCACGGGGCGCGGCATGGGCTTGCCGTTCCAATCGGGCGCGTTGCAGCGGTCGCACGGCCGCCAATTCTCGGGCCAGATCACGTTGCCGTGCCGGTCCTGCACATAATCGATCAGCGTCGACGGACGCCCCCGGCCGTTATTCTCGAGAATCGAATAGGCGTTGACCATCCGCGACACGGTGGTTTCCCCCGCGCCGAGCGAGAAGGAGAGATAGGGCGGATATTTGCCGACGCCGATCTGGTCCATCAACTTGACGACATTGGACATGCCCGTCTGCGCGGCCGCCCGCACGGTCATCAGGTTGCGCGACTGTTCGACGCCCCAGCGCATCGTATGCGGACCCGACCCGCCGCCGCCGCCGAAGTTGCGGAAACATTTCTGTCCCAGCCGCGCTCCCTGATAGACGCAGAACGGCCCATCGACGATGATCGAGGCGGGCGTCATGCCGGCCTGGAGGGCGGCGGCATAGACGATCGGCTTGATCGTCGACCCCGGCTGGCGCATCGCCTGGGTGGTCCGGTTGAACGCCTGCACCCGACTGTCGAAACCGCCCTGCATGGCGAGAATGCGTCCGGTCGCCGGTTCTTCGACCAGGAAGCCGCCGGAAATCTTGGGAATCGACCGCAACGCATAGCCGCCGCCCTCGGGCGCCACCGCCAGGATATCGCCGACCTCGATCGCGTCCGCCGCGATCCCGCCACCGCCGCGGATCGGCATCGAAGCGGCGCTGCGCGGCATCGTTCCGGTCTTGCCGTTCGCGAAACCAAGCGAGAATTGGCCGCCGTCGGCGCCGGTCACGATCGCCGCCTGCCAGTCCTCGTAATCGAGCGCGATGTTGCTGCCGAGCAGCGCGCTCTGCCAGCTCGATCCGATCTCGACATGCTTGAGCGGTCCGGTCCAGCCGCGCCCCTTGTCATAGCGGAGCAGGCCGTTTCTCAGCGCCTTTTGCGCCAACACTTGCTGGTACGGATCGAACGACGTCCGCACCCACAGCCCGCCGGCATAGACGCTGTACGGGTTGCGGCCCCCTTCCGGATTCTCGCCGAACTTCTCGATCAACTGGCGACGAACTTCTTCCATGAAATAGCCCGGCACCGATTCGAACGACGCGGTGCGCTTGTTGACGGTGCCGAGCGGAGCGTTGACGGCGGCGTCGTGCTGCGGCTGATTGATATAGCCGTTGGCCAGCATTTCGTTGAGTACGTAATTGCGCCGCGCCAGCGCCCGCGCGGTCTGACGGTCGGGATCATAGCCCGACGGCGCCTTGGGCAGAATCGCGAGATAGGCGAATTCGGGGATCGTCAGTTGGCTGACGTCCTTGTCGAAATAGGCGTGAGCCGCCGCCTCGACGCCATAGGCGTTGCGGCCGAGGAAGATGGTATTGAGGTAGATTTCGAGAATCTGTTGCTTGGTCAGCACGTTCTCGATGCGATAGGCGAGGATCGCCTCCTTCAGCTTGCGCGAGTAGCTGACTTCGTTGCCGACCAGCAGGTTCTTCGCCACCTGTTGCGTGATGGTCGATGCGCCCCGCGCCCGTTTTCCGCTGAACATATTGTCCCAAACCGCGGACAGGACGCCCAAATAGTCGACGCCGTGGTGCGAGAAGAACGTCTTGTCCTCCGCCGACAAATACGCGCCGATCAACAATTTGGGATATTCGTCGAAACTCAGCTGGACGCGGCGTTCGCGGGCATAGGTGTAGACCGGCATCCCGTTGGTGTCGCGTACGTTCGACGGCAGCGGCGGTTCATAGGTCTTGAGCGTATCGACCGACGGCAGGCCCGGGAGCACGAAGATCGCCAGCGCGGCATACGCAAGCGCGATCAACAGCGCGATGACCGCGAGCACCTTGACCCACCATCGCCGCCATGCGCGGCGGAAGGCGCCCGGATCGCGGGAATCGCGCTTGATCGTGAAGTTTGCGTTTTCGGTAGCGTCGGCGGCCATAGACCGCTCGCATTAGCAGGTCCGTGATCGGTTTCCAGCGATGTTCGACGGTCCGCTTCTACATCGTTATGCCGGACTTGATCCGGCATCCATGTCCGATACCCGCAAC
>JAFEEZ010000048.1 GCA_018240825.1 Pseudomonadota bacterium
AGAGCGGCGGACGATGACCAAGCCCATGTTGCTTTCGGAGTTCACACGGTTGCCGCCGGCGATGCGCGCGACCGCGTTCGAAGGGCTATCGTCGCTGATCGACACGGTCGCGGATGTCGCGCCCGAAAGCCATCGTTTTCTCCGCTACCAATGGTTTGCCGCCGCCACGGCCGCCTACCGTTTGCGCGTCCGGACGCTGGTGGTCGAGCATGACGGCGATCCCGTCATCGCGCTGCCGTTCGCGGGCTTCGGACCCGGGCCGGCGCGGCTGGCGATGGCGCCGGGTTGTTACTGGCCGTTTCGCGGATTTCCCGCGGCCGAACATGCCGGAGCCGAAGCGTTCGACGCGCTGGTCGACCGGCTGGGCCACGAGGTCAACGGCTTTCGCGTCGGACCGAGCTATGACAACGACCCGGCGACGGGCGCGCTGGTCGCCGCAGCGAAGCGGCGCGGTTGGGCGGTGCTCGATCGCTTCATCGCCGACAGCTACGCGCTCGATATGGTCGCGGCGCAGGGCGAGAAAGGCGGATGGCCGCGCGCCTCGACGCTCAAGAAGAATCGCTTCCACGAAAAGCACCTCACGGGACACGGCGAGCTTGGCTGGACATTCCTGTCGGGCGCCGAATTGCTCGCGGGCGGGTTCGACAAGCTCGCGGCGATAGAGGAGAAGAGCTGGATCGCCGATCGCACCGACGGCAGCGACGCCAAGTTCACGAAGCAGGGCCACGGCGCGTTCTGGCGCCAGGCGGCGGCCGATCCGGTGCTGGCCGGAATGCTGTGGGCGGCCTTGCTGACGGTCGACGGCGAGCCCGCGGCCTTCTCGTTCGACATGAATATCGGCCGCCTCAAATATGCGATCGCCAACAGCTACGACCCGGCGTTCGCCAAGCATTCTCCGGGGAAGCTGCTCTATTATCGCAACCTCGTGCGCGCGCTCGACGACGGCATGACCACGGTCGACTGGGGCGCGGGCGACAGCGGCTACAAACGCGTGATCGGCGCCGACAAGGGGCCGGCAATCCGCGACTGGTTGTTGCTGCGGCCCGGCGCGCCGGCGCTGTTGGGCCAGGTGCTCAGGGGGATGTGGCGGCGCTCGGGGCAGTAGCCCATTTTACCGCAACGCCGTCCGCGGCGGCGCCGTCGATCATCGCCTTGACGATCCGCGCCAATGCTTCGGGGGGCAGTTCGTCCGCCGCATCGATCTGAAACGTCACGCGGGTCGCGTTCGCATCCACGATGCTCAACGTGACGTCGATGGGCGATGGCGCATCTTCCACGCCCACCGTGTCGAGCAACCGCATCACTTCACCGGCGGGATAGGGCGGCAAACCATCGCCGCGCCGCGCGTCCTGCGCGCGCGCGATCTGGACCGCAGTGGCGAGGATCGCGGGCGCCAACGGCCCGGCCAGCCGCTCGGCCAGGTCGACGGCGACGTCTTCGGGCAGGGTCTCGCCGCCGAGCGCCGCGATGATCGGCTCCGGGAGTGCGAGACGTGGGGGTTCGGGGTTGGCCAGTTGCCCGGCGCGATCGTCATCGACCAACGCCACGCGCACCAGCAGGTCGAGCCGCGGCGTCGCGACCTCGCGCAAGTGACGAACCGCAACCCAATCGCGCGCGCCGGCGATCACTTCATACTCGTAAAGCGTGTCGTCGAACACCGGCCGCACCGTCACCGGCTCGATCTGTCCCTCGCGCGCGATCACGGCGACGTTGTCGCGGCATTCCTCGACCGTGGGAGCGGCGAGACCGCTCCACAACCGCACCCGGTCGGGATCGACCCGGAACGCGCCCTCGAGAGCGGGCGCCGGCGCCTCGTGCTCTTCGTTCCGGCCCGAAGCGAGGCGCAGCAGGCTGGCGAAGCTGGTCTTGCCGCGACGAGCAGTCATGGCGTCAGTGTATGCCGGGATCAGACGCGGCGGTAGCGAAAATACCAGACCTCGTGCCCCTGGCGCCGCGCCTTGCGTTCGTAGCGCGTTTCGGGCCAGTCGGCGGGGCGCGTCAGAAAGTCGGCCGCGCGCTGCGCCAGCCATTCGAAATCGCGACGGCGGTTCATCACCATCATCGACCAGCGGCAATAGGTCGGGTCGTCGGTGCCCAGCCGGAATTCGCCCCCGGGCTTGAGCTTGGCGGCGATCAGGTCGAGCGGACCGTCATTGACCATCCGCCGCTTGGCATGCCGCGCCTTGGGCCAGGGATCAGGGTGGAGCAGATAGACGCGTTCCAGACTCGCATCCGGCAAACGCTCGATCACGTCGAGCGCGTCGCCCATATGGAGGCGGATATTGTCGAGGCCGCGATCGCGGACATGGTTGAGCGCGCCGACCACGCCGTTGAGGAACGGCTCGCAGCCGATAAAGCCGTGATCGGCCCGCGTCGCCGCTTGGCCCGCCAGATGCTCCCCCGCGCCGAACCCGATCTCGAGTTCGAGCGGGCGATCATCGCCGAATAGCGTGCGCGCGTCGAGCGGGCCGGTCTCGGGCACGCTGATCCGCGGCAGCAGTTCCTCGACCAAAGCCGACTGCCCCTGGCGCAATTTATGCCCTTGGCGGCGGCCATAGAGGCGGCGGATCGTGGTCGGATCGTTCATGCTCGGCTTGAAGGTCACGAAAGTCACGGCACGTCATTCGCGAAAATGCGACGAGCCGTTGGCGCGCTATCGGCGCACCACCCGCATGGCAGGCGAAATCCTAGATTGGAAGCGAAAAGCGCCCCGCTGGCTACTCGCCCAGCACGCCGCCGGTGGTATCGGTTACGACGCCGGTGCGGCGCCTGACGCGGCGGTTCGCGGCCGGGGCGGCGCTGGCCGGAAGGACGAGCGCTTCATAGCGCCGGAACAGGTGCTCGACCCGCGCGCGATCGTCGGCGAAACCCTTGCGAGCATAGAGCCGGTCGACCGCCGCGTCGAGCGCGCGATGCGCCTTGTAGAGTTCCGCCGGCATGCGGTCTGGGTCATAGAGGTCGGCGAGCGTGGAATTGGCGTTCTTGGGCAGCGCGCGGGCGTCGAGCACGGCTTGCGCGAGCGGCTCGACCGCCGCGCGTTGCGCCGGCGTCGCGTCGGGCCAGGGGAAAGTGTTGTAGGCGAGGCCGATCGAGTAGCGATAGCGGCTTTCGAGTCGGCCCCCGATATCGCGCAGCCAGGCCATGTGCATCGCGCTGGTCAGGATCGCGAAGTCGTAAAGATCGGCTTCCAACAGAACTGTCGTGGAGTCACTGGGTATGGAAGGTGGTTGAAGCCATCCTATCGCCGCCCATTGCCTGCGCTCAGACGTCACCCTTGGAAGAAGAAGAAAAGATTTCTGCGGTATCTGGGTTATGTGAAATGCGCTCGGTGTGTCGGCCAAGGAAAGAGCTGTTGAGCCGCGCGGTTTGAGGTCGGCGTTTTCATCTTGGCGCTTCGCTTTCAGTTCGCCGCGTCGGAACGCTCGAACGTCGCGCAAGCGCCGGAGCAATGTTGGAAATTGCCGCAGTTCGTTTGGCGGGCAATCTTGAAGCGCTGCGATCCAACGTTTTCCGCCATTCAGGTACTCCTCCGCTCCGACGTAGGGGCGGAGCCATACTTCGGTGTCTGGTTCGGCGGCGAGCAACGCGGCACGTTCTGCCGATTCAAAGATAAGATAGCCGCCGTCCACCGGCTTCGACCCGATAACTAATGAGCGAGGAGCGGAAATCGGAGCGCGAGCTTTGGCAATGACCAAATATCGGCTTTGCTCCGGCGTATCGAATAAATACGCCGTCAGCCAATCATGCTGCGTCTCGACGGGATCGCCCTTGCCGTCGGCGGCATAGCTGAACAGGCGTTTTTTCGCCGGCTCGTCGCCGCGCGGGGCCAGGCCGACAATGACGCAATGCACCGCCGCGCGGCCGGGCCAGACGAAGGTGCGGTGGGCGAACGCGATCTCGGCGCCGGCGCGAAACAGGATCGGCCACAACTGCGCGACCTGCTCGCCTTGCGTGATCGAATTGGTCGCGACGAAGGCGATGCGCGGCCCGCCAAGCCGCCAAGCCGCCAAGCCGCCAAGCCTACATCGCCTCCACTTTGTCTAGTAGTTTCAATAGGATAAGTCAACAGCAAATAGCGCGCCGCTTTGATAAACCACGCCGCAACATAATCGAGCGTACCGCCGCTGCCGCCCAGTTTGGCGATGCGCCGGACTTGCGCGCGCTGTGCGTCCGATTGCATCTTCGCGCCGATAAAGGGCGGATTGCCGAACACATATGAGCATCGCTCGGGCGGAAGCACGTCGGCCCAATCGATCTCGAGCGCATCGGCGTGGCGAATGTTGGGCGCGGTGACCAGCGGGATGCGCGCGAACGGCTTGCCATAGATATCGCCGAGATTGGTGTTGGCGATATGGTCGGTCATCCACAGCGCGACCTGTGCGATCTGGCTGGGAAACTCGTCGATCTCGATCCCGTAGAATTGGTCGACGTTGAGCTTGGAGATTTCTTCGACGCCGAACGGCAGCCGCCCGACCGGATAGATTTCCTTGAGCAATGCCGCTTCGAGGTCGCGCAGTTCGCGATAGGCCACCACCAGAAAGTTGCCCGCGCCGCACGCCGGGTCGAGGAAGGTCAGGCCAGCGAGCTTGTCGTGGAATTCGCGGAGCGCCCGATCGCGCGCGCCGTCCCGCCGCGCCTTCAGCCGCTCGAATTCGGTCCATAGTTCGTCGAGGAACAGCGGGCCGATGACCTTCAGGATCGCGCCTTCTGGCGTGTAGTGCGCGCCCTGTCGGCGTCGCGTGACCTTGTCGATCACGCCTTCGAACAAGCTGCCAAAAATTGCCGGCGATACGCTGCCCCAATTGAAGTTGCTCGCGTCGATCAGCAGCATGCGCGTCGTGTTGTCGAACACAGCCGTGTCGATTCGCTCGGCGAACAACTTCCCGTTGATGTGCGGAAACGCGGCGAGCGCCGGGTCGAGGCTGGCCTGGCGCTCCGCCTCTGGGGTGTCGAGCACGCCGAACAATTCGGACAACCAACGGCCGAGGTCGCTGCCGTTGGCGGCGGTCTTTTCCTCCAGCAAGACCAGGAACTGATCCTTGTCCCAGATGCCAGTGTCGTCGGCGAAGAGGATGAACAGCAAGCGGACCAGCAGGAGCTGGAGCTTGTGGCCGGCATAGCCCTGCTCGGCCAGGTTGGCATGCAGGTCGGACAGCAGCTTCGTCGCCTTGGGATTGATCGGCCGCTGGTTGCGCTGGCGCCGCGTTTGGACGCCGGTGACGAAG
>JAFEEZ010000049.1 GCA_018240825.1 Pseudomonadota bacterium
ACTACGTCCGTTCAGCACCATGATGCGCTCGGCTATTGTCCGCGAGCGCAAGGGTTGATCGGCCTCGCGGAGGATGTCGAAGGTCCAGCGCATCACCGAGGCCGCCTCGAAGGGCAACTTAGACGCGCCCTTCCGGGTCGGCGTTTCCGTCGCCGGATCCCAGTCCGGCACGACCTCCGCCATGATGATCTCGACGCTGTTGATCAGTCGATCGACCGTGCGCGCTCGATCCCGCTTCTCCGGCAACGTCTCGTATGCCTCGGTTATCTGAGCGATCTGCTTCTGCAGGAGTTGCCGTTCGCCAAGCCAATCCTTGTACTTGCGCGTCAATCCGACTCTGAGATTCGAAACTGCCATCCTGAAAACCGTAGCATGGCAGCCGCGATGGCGGAGAGGGTGGGATTCGAACCCACGGTAGGCTTGCGCCCACGGCGGTTTTCAAGACCGCTGCCTTAAACCACTCGGCCACCTCTCCACGCCGCTCCGCCTTTGGGGAACGGCGGCGATTTGTGCAAGCGGTGCGACGACGGGGGATTCCCGCAGCGTCCAGACTGTGGCACGCTCGGCTAATGCGGGGTTTGGCATTGTTCGGGAGTGTGCTGGCGGCGTTGGGCGTCGCCGGTGCGGCGAGGGCGCAGGATGAGGCCGGTTTTCAATCGTATCTCCAGGACGTCCGCGGTCGTGCGATCGCACAGGGGGTGCGACCGGCGGCCGCCGACCAGGTGCTCGCCGGGCTGACGTACAACCAGCGCGTCGTCGACCTCGACCGCAGCCAGCCGGGCGGAAACCCGGCAAACCCGACGAACACGGCAAGTCCCCCTTTCGCTCCCTACCTGCGCCGCCATGTCGATGCGGCGCGGATATCGCAGGGGCGGAGCAAGTACCTCGCCGAACGAGGTCATCTCGCGCGAATCGAAGCGCAGACCGGCGTACCCGAATCGATCATGGTGGCGATCTGGGGGCACGAGACAAATTACGGCCGCGTGATGGGCAATTTCGACTTGCCGCGTTCGATCGCCACGCTCGCCTATGAAGGCCGCCGCCGCTCGCTGTTCGAAGGCGAGCTGATCGCGATGATGGAGATGGTCGATCGCGGCGTACCGCGCAGCCAACTGACCGGCAGCTGGGCCGGGGCGATGGGCGGGCCGCAGTTCCTGCCCTCCGTCTATCTTCGCCTGGCGCGCGACGGCGACGGGGACGGCCGCACCGATATCTGGAACAGCGATGCCGACACGCTCGCATCGATCGGCAATTATTTCTACCAGGCCGGGTGGCGGCGTGGGCAGCCCTGGGGGCTCGCGGTGTCGCTGCCAGCCGGATTCGATCGATCGAGCGTGGCCAACCGCCTGATCTCGCCGCGCTGTCCGCGCGTATTCGCGCGCCAGAGCGCGTGGCGGACGATCCGCGAATGGCGCGCGCTCGGCCTGCTGTCGCAGGGAAAACCGTGGCCCGCCGACGACGTTCAGGCGACGATGATCGAGCCTGACGGGCCGGGTCAGACCGCCTATCTGCTGACCGGCAATTACCGCGTCATCCTCGATTACAATTGTTCCAATTTCTATGCGTTGAGCGTGGGGCTGCTCGCCGATGCGATCGAATCATAAGCTGATCTGGCTTGGCGCGCTCGCCTTCGCCTTGCCCGCGCTCGCGCAGGACGGGCCGCCGCCGTCCGACGGACCGCAAGCGACCTCCGACCGGTCGCCCGACCGCTATGACGAGGTCGGTTACGCGACCTGGTACGGCAACGAACTGTCGGGCAGCCGAACCGCGTCGGGCGCACCGTTCGATCCGCAAGCCTTCACCGCCGCGCATCGCACGCTGCCGATCGGTTCGTATGTCGAGGTCACCGCGCTCGATACCGGACGCACGGTGCTGGTCCAGATCAACGATCGCGGGCCGTTTACGCCGGGGTTGCTGATCGACCTGTCGCAAGCAGCGGCGCAAGCGATCGGGATCGCCAGCCGCAAGCCGGTCCGGATCCGGCGCGTCAATCCGACACCCGCCGACCGGAACGCGCTCAAAAACGGACAAGCAGCGTCGCCCATCCTCGATACGCCGCCGGTCCTGCTCGCCGGGTTGCGCGCCAGACTGACCGGGCAGCCCGTCGTCGCGACGCCGCGGGCCAAGCCCCTCGCACCGTTACCGGCTAGTTCGCCGCGTAATCCGGTTGCCGCGCCATCGCGGCCGTCGCCGGTCGCGAAGGGCGGCTATTACGTACAGGTCGCGGCGTTCAGCAGCCGCGATCGCGCCGACACGGTCGCGCGCAGTCTGGGCGGCGCCGCGACGCCGTTCAACAAACTGTGGCGCGTCCGCATCGGGCCCTTTTTCGACGCGAAATCGGCCCGACAAGCGCGTGACGCGGCGGCCGCGCGCGGCTATGGCGATGCCCGTGTCGTCCGCGAGGACTGAATCGACGCTTGATTACGGAACTGTATTTCCCATGAAAAAGATCGCTGCCCTGCTCGCCGCCGTTGCGCTGACCACGCCGGCCGTCGCCAACCCCGAATTCAACGCGCCGGCGCCCGTCGCCTATATGGTCGATCTGTCGTCGAATGCGGTGCTTTATTCGAAGGACGCCGACCGCCGCATGCCCCCGGCATCGCTGGCGAAGATGATGACGGTCTATGTCGTGTTCGACCTGATCAAGAAGGGCGAGTTGAGCCCCGACAAGCAGTTTACCGTGCGGCCGGAGACCTGGCGCAAATGGCACGGCCCCGAAGCGGGTTCGACCATGTTCCTGTCGGCCAACGAGAATGTCAGCGTCGACAATTTGCTGAAAGGTATCGTCACGCTGTCGGGCAACGACGCGTGCGTGGTGATGGCCGAAGGGATTTCGGGCACCGAACAGGCGTTCACCGACCGCATGAACGATGCGGCCAGGAAGCTCGGCTTGACCAACAGCCATTTCGGCACGTCGAATGGCTGGCCCGACAATGGCGTCACCTATGTCACGGCGCGCGACATGGAAAAGCTGGCCGAGGCGACGATCCGCAACTTCCCCGATCTGTACAAGAAATACTATGCGCTCCCGAGCTTCACCTGGGGCAAGACGCTGGGCGGCGGCAAGGATATCGACCAGGCCAACCGCGACCCGCTGCTCGGCAACGTCCAGGGCGCGGACGGGCTCAAGACCGGCCACACCGAAGAGGCAGGCTACAGCTTCGTCGGCTCCGCGATGCAGAATGGGCGGCGGCTGATCATGGTGATCGCCGGGCTCGACAGCTTCAACGGCCGCAAGGAAGAATCGATCAAGTTCATGAACTGGGGGTTCGGCGCGTGGAGCGCGAAGCCGATCGTGGCGAAGGGCAGGCAGGTCGCGACTGCGGACGTCCAACTGGGCTCTTCGAGCACGGTCGGTCTCGTCGCCGCCGACAATCTCGCCGTGACGGTGCCGTCGGGCAGCAATCCCGCAATGACCGCCAGCGTGGTCTATGACGGTCCGCTCAAGGCGCCGATCAAGGCGGGCGATCATGTTGCCGATCTGATCGTCAAGACGCCCGGCATGTCCGACCAGCGTTTCCCGCTGGTCGCGGCGAACGATGTTGGACAGGCGGGATTCTTCGGCCGCGCCTGGGCCGGACTGATGCAGCTGTTCGGCGGCTGAGGTGGCGCGCGGGCGCTTCCTGTCGATCGAGGGCGGCGAGGGCGCGGGTAAATCGACCCAGGTGCGCCGCCTCGCCGAGGCGTTGCGCGCGCGCGGGATCGAAGTGATCGTCACGCGCGAGCCGGGCGGCAGCGACGGGGCGGAGGCGATCCGCGACCTGTTGATGCAGGGCGCGGTCAACCGGTGGAGCGCGCATACCGAAGCCTTGCTGTTCGCGGCCGCGCGCGCCGATCATGTCGAAAAGGTCATTCAGCCGGCGATCGGCATCGGGACCTGGGTGATTTCGGACCGCTATGTCGATTCGTCGCGCGCCTATCAGGGTGTGGCCGGCGGGATCGACGATGCGGCGGTGCTTGCGCTGCATGCTTTCGGGTCGCGCGGATTGCTGCCCGACCGGACGCTGGTGCTCGAAGTGCCGCCCGAACTGGGCACGGCGCGAGCCTCGTCGCGCGACGGCGCGGGCGCCGACCGGTTCGCCGCGCGCGAACGGGCTTTCCATGACGATGTCGCCGCCGCGTTCCGCCGCTTCGCCGCGGCCGAGCCCGAGCGCGTCCGGCTGGTCGACGCAAGCGGCGACGCCGACACGGTCGCGGCCGCCTTGATGGCCGAGATCACCGACTTGCTGCCATGACGTCACTTTACGGCAACGCGCTGGCGCAGCAGACTTTTTGGACGGCGGTCGACAGCGGCGCGATGCACCACGCGTGGATTTTCGCCGGCGTCGAAGGCATCGGGAAAGGCGCCTTTGCGCGTGCCGCCGCACGACGATTGCTCGAGCATCCCGACGAGCCGCCCGGCCGGACGCAGCATCTGCTCGACGCGGGCGCGCATCCCGATTTCATGTTGCTCGAACGGCTGCCGAGGGACGAAAAGAAGCCGGATCAGGGCCTGGCGCGATCGATCAAGGTCGATCAGGTGCGGGCGCTCGATCACTTTCTGGGCGTCAAGCCGACCTATTCGGATCGCCGCGTCGTCGTCATCGACACCGCCGATGATCTCGAACGTCCGGGCGCGTCGAATGCGTTGCTCAAGAATCTGGAGGAGCCGCCACCGGGAACGGTGTTCCTGCTCGTCAGCCACGCGCCCGGCCGCTTACTGCCCACCATCCGCTCGCGGTGCCGGATGCTGCGGTTTGAACCGCTTGACGACAACGACATGTGCGCGGCGCTCATCGATGCGGGCGCGCCACCCGGCGAGGTCGACGAGCTGGTGCGGCTCGGGCAGGGGTCGCCCGCGCAGGCGCTGGCGATGAGCGGGCTCGATATTTCGGGGCTCGACAAGGCGCTGGCCGAGCTTGCGAAGGGCGATCCGTCCAACGCGGTGCGCGCGCAACTGGCGAGCGCGCTGTCGCTGAAAGCTGCCCAGCCGCGTTACGAAGCCTTTCTCGACCGTGCGCCGCGCTTTATCGCCGATCAGGCGCGCAACCGCACGGGCGAAGCGTTACGGACGGCCCTCGATGCCTATGACGCCGCGCGCAACCTCGCCGCTAGCGCGCTCGGGCTATCGCTGGACGCGCAAGGAACGGCATTCGAGATGGGCGGGATCGTTGCGTCGCTGGCGAACCGGCGTTGATGGCGCTAGGGGGAGGCGATGCCCGATCCCTATTACATTACCACCGCGATAAGTTACCCCAATGGCCGCCCGCATATCGGGCACGCCTATGAAGCGATCGCTGCCGACGCGATCGCGCGGTACCATCGCCAGGACGGGCGCGACGTGCGGTTCCAGACCGGGACCGACGACCACGGGCTGAAAATGGTCCAGACCGCGCGCGACCGCGACGTCGAAACACGCGCGCTGGCCGACGAGATGTCGGGTTATTTCAAGGCGATGGACGATCGTCTGAACATTTCGTACGATCGTTTTATCCGCACCGTTGAAGCGGATCACCACGCCGCCAGCCAAGCGATCTGGCAGGCGATGGCGGCCGCCGGTGACCTGTATCTCGACCGCTACGAGGGCTGGTATTCGGTCCGCGACGAGGCGTTCTACGACGAAAAGGAACTGGTCGACGGGGAGGGGGGCAAACTCTCGCCGCAGGGCACGCCGGTCGAGTGGACCGCCGAGGAAACGTGGTTTTTCCGCTTGTCCCGATACCAGCAGCCGCTGCTCGATCATTACGCCGCCAACCAAGATTTCATCCGGCCCGAGGCGCGGCGCAACGAGATTACGCGGTTCGTCGAGAGTGGGCTGTCCGACTTGTCGGTGTCGCGCACCAGCTTCGACTGGGGCGTGAAGGTGCCGGGCAGCGACGGGCACGTCATGTATGTGTGGGTCGATGCGCTGACCAATTACCTGACCGGCGTCGGTTACCCGGGTGAACTCAACCGCTATTGGCCTGCCGATTTGCACCTGATCGGCAAGGATATCGTGCGATTCCATACCGTTTACTGGCCAGCTTTCCTGATGAGCGCGAAGATTGAACTACCCAAACAGGTGTTTGGCCACGGATTCCTGCTCAATCGCGGGGAAAAGATGTCGAAGTCGGTCGGCAACGTCACCGACCCGATGGAACTGGCCGACCGCTTCGGCGTCGATCCGCTGCGCTATTTCCTGCTGCGCGAAGTATCGTTCGGGCAGGACGGCAGCTATTCCGAGGAAGCGATCGTCACCCGGTGCAATGCCGATCTCGCCAACAATCTGGGCAATCTGGCGCAGCGCTGCCTGTCTATTATCGCCAGGAACGGCGCGGCGGTGCCGGAAACGGGGAAAGCGACGTCGTTCGAGGAGGCGCTGGTCGAAAGCATGCGTGCAGCCGAAGCAGGCATGCGATCAGCGATGGCCGAGCTCGCGATCCACGCCGCGCTCGAGGCGATCTGGTCGGCAGCGCGCGACGCCAACCAGTATTTCGCTGAGCAGATGCCTTGGGCCGTGCGAAAGGAAAATCCAGCGCGCGCCGACACCATCCTCTATTACGCCGCCGAGGCCGTTCGCCGCATTGCGATCATGGCGCGCTGGGCAATCCCGGAGAGCGCCGACAAACTGCTTGATCTGCTCGGACAGGGTGCGGACGTGCGCGATTTCGACGCGCTCAACCGGCCGATCGCCAGCGGCACGCCGCTCCCCGCGCCGAGCGGGGTGTTTCCGCGACTGGAGATGGAAGCGGCATGAGGCTCGCGGACAGCCATTGTCATCTCAACTATAAAGGCCTCGCCGAGCAGCAGAACGATGTGCTGGCGCGCGCCCGCGCAAGTGGCGTGGTGGCGATGCTCAACATCTCGACCCGCGAGCGCGAATGGGACGATGTGATTGCGGTGGCGGAAGCGCAGCCCGACGTTTGGGCCACGGTCGGCATCCATCCGCACGAGGCCGATCAGCATCCCAATGTCGACACCGCCAAGCTCGTTGAGCGCGCCGCGCATCCGCGCGTGGTCGGGATCGGCGAATCAGGGCTCGATTATTATTACGACCATTCGGACCGGGAGCGGCAACGCGCAAGTTTCCGCGCGCATATCGCCGCGAGCCGCGTAACCGCGTTGCCGATCGTCGTCCACACGCGCGATGCCGAGGACGACACGATCGATATCCTGCGCGACGAAATGGAGAAGGGGCCCTATCGCGGTGTCATCCACTGTTTCACGGCGAGCGGGGATTTTGCCGACAAGGCGCTGGATTTGGGGCTTTATATCTCGATTTCCGGCATCGTGACGTTCAAGAACGCCAAGGATTTGCAGCAAACCGCCGCCCGGCTCCCGCTGTATCGGCTGCTGATCGAAACCGACGCTCCCTTCCTCGCGCCCGTCCCCAATCGCGGCAAGACGGGCGAGCCTGCCTTCGTCGCCGATACGTGCCGGTTCTTGGCGCAGCTGCGCGGCGAAGACGCCGAACAACTCGCCGATGCGACGCGCGCCAACTTCCACGCATTGTTCGACAAAACCACAGCATGAAGGTCCGCATTCTCGGTTGCGGGACGTCATCGGGAGTGCCGCGGATCGGCAACGACTGGGGGGCGTGCGATCCCGCGCAGCCGCGCAACCGGCGTACGCGAGCGTCGGTACTCGTCGAAACCGCGACGACGCGCATCCTCGTCGATACCGGGCCCGACATGCGCGAACAATTGTTGGCAGCCGGCGTGGACAGGGTGGACGCGGTGATATGGACGCACGACCATGCCGACCACACGCACGGCGTCGACGATCTACGCCAGATCTACCATGCAATGCGCGCCCCGGTGCGCGGGCTGGCGCGACTGGCGACCGCGGCGATCCTGTGCGAGCGGTTTGGCTATGTGTTCGCAGGGATGGACGGCTATCCGCCGACCGTCGCGATGGAGGCGTTGCCCGACCGATTGACGATCGGCGATATCGCAGTGACGGTCGTCGATCAGCCGCACGCGACGATCACCTCTGCGGGATTACGCTTCGACAGCGATAGCGGATCGATCGGATATGCGACCGATTTCAACGTGATGACCGCCGATATGCGGATATTATACAAAGGCGTCGACGTCTGGATCGTCGACGTCCTTCGCCGTCGCCCGCATCCGAGCCACCCGCATCTCGCCGAAGCGCTGCCGTGGATCGCTGACCTGGCGCCCGGCCGGACAGTCCTCACGCATCTTGACCAGTCGATGGATTATGCATCGTTGCTCGACGAACTGCCGCCGGGTGTCGAACCCGGCTATGACGGGCTCGAAATCGAGGCCGGACGATGAGCAACCAAACGGGAAACGCGATCTTCTATGCGCTGTTGCTGATCCTGCCGCTGTCGGCGCTGTTCGCGCGACGCATGCCGCTCGGGCGGGTCGCGGTGATGGCGTTGGCATGGATCGGCATATTCGCCACCGGGCTGGTGATCGTCGCGTTGGTTAATCGCAACGACTGGCTGGTGTCGGGGACGCGCGAGCTGTTCTACGGCCGCGACCAGTCGGTGGTCGGCGACGAAGTGCGCATTGCAATGGCGCGGGACGGCCATTTCTACGCCCGCGCGACGATCAACGGCACCGAACGGACGCTGCTGATCGACAGCGGCGCGAGCTTCACCAGCCTGTCCGCTGAGACGGCTGCGGCGGCGAGCGTAATGATCGATTCGACGTCGCCCGAGATACCGATCGAGACCGCGAACGGGAAGGTCATGGCGCAACCAGCGACGATCGGCGACCTGCGCGTCGGCGGGATCACCGCGCGCGATGCACCGGTCGTCATATCAGCCGCATTTGGCGAGCAGAATGTGTTGGGGATGAGCTTTCTATCCAGGCTCAAGTCATGGCGCGTGGAGGGCAAAACGCTGATCCTCACCCCGGCACAGGAATAGATTTTACATAATGTATATTATCACTCTGGAAGATGCGGCAGCGAGGGGAATCCCCTGCCGATGAGCGCGACCGGAATCGAGCGCCTCGTCGCGATCATGGCGCGGTTGCGCGATCCCCAGCGCGGCTGCGAATGGGATACGGCGCAGACGTTCGCGACGATCGCGCCGTACACGATCGAGGAAGCCTATGAGGTTGCCGACGCGATCGAACGCGCCGACATGGAGGACCTGAGGGACGAACTCGGCGATCTGTTGCTCCAGGTCGTGTTCCACGCGCGCATGGCTGAAGAAGCCGGCGATTTCGCGTTCGGCGACGTCGTTGCCGCGATCTGCGACAAGATGGAGCGCCGCCATCCGCATATCTTCGGCGATGCGGCCGAGGGCGGGCATCATCTGTGGGAGGTGATCAAGGCAGAAGAGCGCGACGCCAAAGGTCATGTCAGCGCGCTTGATGGCGTCGCGATCGATCTACCGGCGCTACTGCGCGCCGAAAAGCTCCAGAAGCGCGCGGCGCGCACCGGTTTTGACTGGCCCGACGCGAGTGGTCCGCGCGCCAAGATCGACGAGGAACTTTCCGAAGTCGAAGCCGCGGCCGATGACGCGCACCGCGTGGAAGAAGTCGGCGACTTACTGTTCGCGGTGGTCAATTGGGCGCGCAAGTTTGGGATCGACCCCGAAACCGCCTTGCGCGCCGCCAATGCCAAGTTCGAGCGGCGATTCAGGGCGATGGAAGCCGCGGACGAACGGTTTGCCGATCGCAGCCTGGAAGAGCAGGAAACGCTCTGGCGGCGCGCGAAAGCGGCGGAGTGACGATCACGCCGCGGCGCGCGGAAAATGCTCGACATGCGTTTCGCCATCGCGCCCGAAATAGAGCACACGTCGCCCGGGAAAGCTGACGACATAGCCGGCGCAACCCGCTGCCGCGATCTTGTCCAGAAAACCAAGATAACGGTAATCGGGCAGCCTCTCCTGCGCTTCGCGGATAACATCGCGCACGGCGTCGCCATCGAACGCCAACGCCACCGGTGAGCCCGGATGCGCGTGGGAAAAACACCTGCTATCGCCGCCCGGCGCGTAATAGCGCGTCTCACCTGCCCGCAAGTCGGTCAAGTAGCCGTCGAGGCCCGCCGCCATCAGCGCGTCGACGATCGCGGGGAAAGTCATCTCGTCGGCTTCTGCGCCACGCAAGCAGCGCTCGGCCGCCAGGAATCCGTGCTGCATGATCTTCCTTCCCGCGGGCTAATCCAGTGGCGCTTCCGCCATGCCATGCTTCGCGACCAGCACCCGCAGGATTCGCGCGAGCGCGACGCGATCCTCTTCGACCAGTCCGCCGAACGCGTCAGCGTCGTTGCGGTCCGCGAGTTCGGCGAGCACGGGCACGATCGCGCGTCCCGTGTCAGACAACGCGATTTCATGGCTGCGCGCGTCCCCTCCCCCGGCGCGGCGCTCGACCAGACCCTTCGCGATCAGCCGATCCGCGAGTTTGCTGATCGCGCCGCGTGTGAGCGTCAATTGCGCCGCCAGCCGGCTCGGCCTCAGCGACGGCGCGTCGTATAGCTGGCGAAGCATTACCCATTCGGCGACGGTGACGCCGCGCTCGTCCAGCCGCCGCGCAAAGCCTAGCGAGACGTGGTTGGAAACGATGCGCATCCAATAACCAAGATGCGACGCGAGCGCGGCGGGCTGCGTCATGGGTTTCCCGTGAACCATGGCAACGGACTTACAGGATAATAGTTTCCTAGTCAACTATTATCTGCTCGACGCGTTTCGAAACGTTCAAAGTCGCGCGGCGCCATGCGTACCTCATAGACCGCAACGTCGCCGTCGGTATCGCTGCACAGCACCTCCCCGTGCTGATGGAGCCACGCGGCGCCCGCGCCGTCGCCCGCATCGAGCCGGATCGTGTAACGGCGGTGGCCGGCGGTCAGCTTCGCGGCCACCTTGAGGACGAGGTCGTCGACGCCCTCCCCGCTGATCGCCGAAATTGCGACGACGTCGTCGCGTCGGTCCGCCTCCGACAGCGCCTTTCCACGCGCCTCGTCGTCGAGCAGATCGAGCTTGTTCCACGCCTCGAACCGCGGCGTTGTCTCCGACACGCCGATCTCGGCGAGCACAGCCTCGACATCGGCGCGCTGCGCTTCGCTATCGGGATGCGCGATGTCGCGGACGTGGATCAGGAGGTCGGCCGACACCACTTCTTCCAGCGTCGCCTTGAACGCCGCCACCAGTTGTGTCGGCAATTCGGAGACGAACCCGACCGTGTCGGACAGGATCGCCTTGTCGATGCCCGGCAGCGAGATTTGCCGCAGCGTCGGATCGAGCGTTGCGAACAGCAGGTCCTCCGCCATGACGTCAGCACCCGTCAGGCGATTGAAAAGTGTCGATTTTCCGGCGTTGGTATAGCCTACCAGGGCGATGATCGGCCATGGCGCGCGCTGGCGGCGGTCGCGATGCAGGCCGCGCGTGCGGCTGACCTGATCCAGCTCCTTGCGCAACCGCGCCATGCGGTCGCGGATCAGGCGGCGGTCGGCTTCGATCTGGGTTTCGCCGGGACCGCCGAGAAAGCCGAACCCGCCGCGCTGACGCTCGAGGTGAGTCCAGCTGCGCACCAGCCGACCCGCCTGGTAATCGAGGTGCGCGAGTTCGACCTGCAATCGCCCTTCCGCGGTGGCGGCGCGCTCGCCGAAGATTTCGAGGATCAGGCCGGTACGGTCGATCACCTTGGCTTCGAGCGCGGTCTCGAGGTTGCGCTGTTGCACCGGCGTCAGGCTGGCGTCGAAAACGACCAGCCCCGCTTCCTCCATCCGCACTTGGGTGGCGAGCTGCTCGACTTGTCCTGACCCGATCAGTGTCGCTGGTTTGGGCGCGCGGACGCGGAAGGCGATCTTTTCGACCACCTCGACGCCGATCGCCAGCGCGAGGCCGGCCGTCTCCGCAAGCCGGGCATCGGCATCCCGGCTGGCATTGCCCTGATCGGGCAGTACGACGATCGCCTTCGCCCCGCGAGCGAAGTCGTCGCGGTCGCGTTCAAAACCGGTGGTCAACCTTCTGCCGAATCGCTTGAATCTTCAGCCAGATTAAGCGGCCGCGCCGGCTGGATGGTCGATACGGCGTGCTTGTAGACGAGCTGCGCCATGCCCTCGCGCTCGAGCAGCATGCAGAACAGGTCGAATGATGCAATATGCCCCTGCAACATGACGCCGTTGACCAGGAACATCGTGACGCTGTCCTCGGACTTGCGCACGGCGTTGAGGAAGATTTCCTGGAGC
>JAFEEZ010000004.1 GCA_018240825.1 Pseudomonadota bacterium
AGGAATCTGTCATGGCGACGAGCGGTAGACCCGGCTGCGCGACCCCGCAATCCGATCAGCGGGCGCAACCAGTTCGCCTCGCGCCCGACCACGTAGAATGTCCAGCAACCGGTGAGCGTCATTGGGACGAGGATCGCGAACTCGGCGGCAGCGCCGAGACCCAGCGGTTTGAGCGCGTACTCGCCGAGCACGATCACCGTCTGGTGGATCAGGTAGAACGGGAACACCGCCTCGGTCAGCATCGGGCGAATCGCGGCGTCGCGGTTGAGATACCGTTCGGCGAGACCGACCAATGCGGCGACCGCCGACCAGCTTTGCAGCTGATGCGCGACCAGCATCCGGTCGCCCAGCCATTGCGGCGGATACAGGTCGCCGGGATAGGCGAACTCTATCCCGGCACCAAATGCATAGCTTGCGACCGCGACCATCGCCGCGGATTTCCACCAGCGCACGAGACCCGCCATCACCGGCTTCGACCGGGCGAGGCCGAACCCGAACAGAAAGGCGGGGAAGTAAGCGAGGTGCGCTACACCGTCGTGGATCAGATCCTGGCTGTCGCTCCAGCGATGGAAGATGACGACCTGGCTGAGTACGAGATAGGCTGTCGGCAACACCAGCGCGCGCCAACCGCCGAACGCCTTGTCGAACCATTCCTGCAACTTCGCCGGGCGCGGCGCGAGCAACAATAACGACAGCGTGGCGGTATAGGCGAAGAGATAACCGACGAACCACAGATGGTTCCAGGTCGGCAACGCCACACCGTCAATGTCGGCGAAGGCAAAATAATCGTGGATAAGGAAATAACCGAACCCTCGCATGTAACCGTGCTGCGTCACAACCTCGACCCAGCTTTGTGGTGGGACCATTACGACGATGCCGAACAGCAGCGGGATCAGCAGCCGGCTCGCGCGGCTGGTCAAAAAGCGCGCGACGCCGCCCGATTTGGCGAACAATGCGCGGCTGGCATAGCCCGACACCACGAACAGCAGCATCAGCCGCCACGGATTACTGATCAACATCGCGATCGCCAGCCCGTCGATTGGCTGCGCGGTCTTCACATGGAAGCCCCACGGCGTGAACACCATCGCGGTATGGTAGAGAATGAGGATCGCGAACGCGCCGATGCGCAGCCAGTCCATGCCGTAATGCCGTTCCATCGCCGCGCCATGTAATGGATCGCGGCGCGATGACCACCCATCGCGCCGCAAATCGATGTTATTCGGGCCTGAACGGTTTCACGCAACGTCAGATTGCGCGCGGATGTGACGATTACCGCGCGCCGCCGCTGCCGCCGGCCGCCGCCGCTTGAGGCCGATGAAGGGCCGTAACCAGTCGATCTCGCGGCCGATCATATAGAATGCCCAGCAAGCCGTAATCGTCGCCGGGACGAGGATCAGGAATTCGGCAAGCGCGCCCAGGTCGAGCGGCCTGATCCAGAATTCGACCACCACAATCGCGGTCTGGTGGATGATGTAGAAGGGGAACGTCGCCTCGGCGAGCGTTGCGCGCCAGGCATGGTCGCGGTTGCCGAACCGTTCGGCGATCCCGATCAGCGCGGTGATCGCCGCCGCAGCCTCGATTTCGCGGACAAAACGATAGAGCAAAGCCGAATCGTGCGTCGGGAAACTGAAGTCGGGGTAGCGGATCAGCATCCAGACGATGATCGCGTAGCTGCCTACCGCCAGCGCCGCCGACAGTTTCCACCACCGCGTCAGGCCGGTCATCGCGGTCTTTGAGCCGGCCAATCCAAACCCGAACAGTAAAGCCGGGAAATATTGCAGGTGCGCGATCCAGTCGTCGTAGAATTTGTGCGTGTCCTCGGTGCGGTGGAACAGCCAGAACTGCGTGACGATCAGGAAGGCGAGCGGCACGAACACCGCGCGGCCGCCGGCGAAGATCCGGTCGAACGCCGCCTGCCATCGCGCACCGCCGGGGACCCCCGCCAGCACCGCCAGCAGGATGGTGTAGAACCATAGATACAGAACGAACCAGAGATGGTTCCAGGTCGGCATGACGATGCCCGACAGCGTCCCGAAGCGGAAGTAATCGCTGGTGTAGAAATGACCGAAGCCGGCGGTGTAACCGTGCTGCGTCGTCAATTCGACCCAGGTCTGGGGAGGGATGATCACCGCCATCCCGAAGATGAGCGGGAGGAGCAGGCGCGCATTACGGCTGGCGACGAACGCGCGGATGCCGGCGGATCTGGTGTAGAGCGCGCGGCTGGCATAGCCCGACACGACGAACAACAGGGTGAGCCGCCACGGATTGGTCAGCAGCATCGGGATTTCGGCCCATACGATCGGGTGCGCGGTCTTCACCTGGAACCCCCAGGGAACGAAGACCATGCCGATATGATAGAAGATCAGCAGGCCGAACGCCCCGATCCGCAACCAGTCCATGCCGTAATGCCGTTCCATCTATTCGCCTCCTCGATTGGGATGCGGGATGGCTAGCGGCGGAGCGCCGGGGCCGGTATCGGACAGGGCCGGAAGGCGGCATCACGGGGACGATCGCGCAAGTGGCTGGGACGAACGGCGGATGGCGCGGGATGAACGGGGCGCAACGGCGCATCCTGTCGATGCTCGCGGGCGGCTTCCTGTTCGTGATCGCCGTCATCATGGTCGCCAACGCAACGTCGATGATCAGCGATTTCGCCGCGGCGGGCATCCCGATCACGCCCGCGCACGTCTGGCTGATGGAAGCGAGCAGCATCGCGATCTGGCTGATGCTGATCCCGGCGATCTGGTGGATGGTCGCGCGGCTGTGGCGGTCGGGCTGGCCATGGTGGGCGATGGTGCTGGTCGTTGTCGCCGCGACGGCGCCGCTGTCGCTGCTCCACGTCGCGGGCATGGTGGCGATCCGCAAGCTGATCTATGCGCTACAGGGCGAGGTCTACCGCTTCACCGTGGGCGGACAGATCAATCCTTGGCTATACGAGTATCGCAAGGACGTCGCGACGATCCTGCAATTCGTCGGGCTGGCGGCGCTGGGCCAATGGCTGATTGCGCGCGCCGCAACGCCCTCTGCCACAGGACCGGCGACGCTGGCAATCAATGACGGCGCGGTGACGCATCTGGTCCCGATCGGCGAGATCGAATCGATCAGCGCGGCGGGCAACTATGTCGAAATCGCCTGGGGGCCGCGCACCTTGCTGCATCGCGCGACGCTCGCGGCGGTCGAGGCCGATCTGGGCGACGCGTTCGTGCGCATCCATCGCGGGCGATTGGTCCGGCGCGCGGCGATCCGGCGGGTCGAGACGGACAAATCGGGCGACTTCACCGTCGAGCTGTCGTCAGGCGCGGCCGTGCGCGGGAGCCGACGGTATCGCGAGCAACTGAAGGGTGCGGATGCGTGACTCAGGGCGTGCTTTACATGGTCGATGGCGGCGAACTGAAGCGAATGTGCGCGTCGGCGCCGGAAAATGAAGATCGCATGCAATACCTCGTCGCGCGGTACCCGGAACTTATTACGGACGGCGATGGCGACCTTTTGCTGATATCGCGCGAATCCGCGATCGGCGACGGCGAGGTGACTGGACGCTGGTCGCTCGACCACCTTTTCGTGACCCGACAGGCAGTTCCGGTGCTGGTCGAACTCAAGCGCGCCAGCGACACGCGGATCAGGCGCGAGGTAGTCGGCCAGCTGATCGACTATGCCGCGAACGCCACCGCGCACTGGGCGGCCGGAACGATCGCTGGCTCATTCGCAAACACCGCGGGCGCAGACCGTGCAGACGCTTTGCTTGCAGCCTTTATCGGAGACCGCGAACCGGACGATTTCTGGGCGCAGGTCGACGCCAATCTGAAGGCGGGCAGAATCAAACTGGTGTTCGTCGCCGACGTGATTCCGCGCGAGCTGGCCATCGTGGTCGAATTCCTCAACGCGCAGATGCGCGCCGATGTGCGAGCGGTGGAGCTTCGATGGTTTTCGGACGGGGCGGGGCTGACGACGCTGAGTCCGCGCGTAATCGGCGAAACCGAACAGGCCGCGATATCGAAGGCGACGGGCGCGACGCGCGTTCCGATAAGCGTGGGCCAGTGGATTCAGGATCGCCTCTCACCGCTCGGCGAAGACACGGCGCGCGCGGCTGAGCGTTTCGTCACGCTGATCGAGCGGGCCGATGGCGAAGTGGTTGTCCCCTCTACGCAAGGTTCGATTATCGCGCGGTTCGCCGTGGGCAATGGCAGCTTCGCCTATCCATTATCGATCAGCCCCAATGGCATGCTCAAGCTACTGCTGGCCTATTTGATCAACCGACCCGCCTTTGCCGACGAACGTTCGCGCGCCGATCTGTACCAGCGCCTGGCCGCGCTGGTGGGGCCGTTGCACACCAATTCGCTGGCGGGTGAACCTGGTTTCCGCGCATCGCTCCTGCTCGATCCAGCGATCGAAACGGGTGTTAGCGAACTAGTCAGGAACATCGTCGACCTGATCCGCGGTGTGGAAACCTATCCGATATAAGCCGGCGCAACCGCACGGCAGCGCGAGCCGCATGTCTGGTCGATCATCGTCAAAGCGGCTATAGGGCGCCCCATGTCCCTACGTCCCTGGCGCGACATCACGCGTCGTCACAGCCGCCAGATCATGGTCGGCAACGTCCCCGTTGGCGGCGGCGCGCCCATCACCGTCCAGACGATGACCAACACCCCGACCAGCGACGCGCGCGCGACGATCGACCAGATCCGCCGCTGCGAAGAGGCGGGAGTCGACATCATACGCGTGTCGTGTCCAGACACGGACAGCACCGCGGCGCTCGGCCAGATCGTGCGGGCCGCGCGCGTGCCGATCGTCGCCGACATTCATTTCCACTACAAACGCGCGCTGGAGGCGGCGGATGCGGGTGCGGCGTGCCTGCGCATCAACCCGGGCAATATCGGATCGGCGGAGCGCGTGAACGAAGTGGTCAGCGCCGCCAAGGCGAACGGGTGCGCTATCCGGATCGGGGTCAATGCGGGGTCTCTCGAAAAAGACCTGCTGGAAAAGTACGGCGAGCCGTGTCCCGAGGCTTTGGTCGAAAGCGCGCTCGACCATATCAAGCTGCTCCAGGACCGCGACTTCCACGAGTTCAAGGTCGCGGTGAAGGCCAGCGACCTGTTCCTCGCTGTCGCCGCCTATCAGCAGCTTGCCGAGGTCGTCGATTGCCCGCTGCATCTCGGCATCACCGAAGCTGGCGGGTTCGTCGGGGGGACCGTGAAGTCGTCGATCGGGATTGGCAGCCTGCTGTGGTACGGCATCGGTGACACGATCCGCGTCTCGCTGTCGGCCGAACCCGAGGACGAAGTTCGCGTCGGGTTCGAAATCCTGAAGGCGCTCGGCATCCGCAACCGCGGCGTCCGCGTCGTGTCGTGCCCGAGCTGCGCGCGGCAGGGATTCGACGTGATCCGCACGGTGCAGGCGCTCGAGGAACGGCTCCAGCACATTCGCACGCCGATGAGCCTGTCGGTCCTGGGCTGCGTGGTCAACGGGCCGGGCGAAGCGCGCGAGACCGATATCGGCATCACCGGCGGCGGCAACGGCAGGCACATGGTCTATCTGTCGGGTGTCACCGACCATCATGTCCAGGATGCCGACATGATCGAGCATATCGTCAAGCTGGTCGAAGCCAAGGCGGCGGAGATCGAGGCGAGCGAGCAAGCGCAGGCGGCGTGAAGCTGGCCGCGCTTGCGCTGGCGTTGCTGTCGGTTCCGGCGATCGCCTTGTCCGCCGACGCGCCCCCGGCCGCCAATCCCGAGGCGCGGCCGTTCGGTAGCGTCGACAGCGCTC
>JAFEEZ010000050.1 GCA_018240825.1 Pseudomonadota bacterium
ACCTGATCACCGGCCAGGTGCAGATCAAATACGGGTTGATGGGACCGAACCATGCGGTGGTGACGGCGTGTTCGACCGGTGCGCATTCGATCGGCGACGCCGCGCGGATGATTGCGATGGACGATGCCGACGTGATGCTCGCGGGCGGTTCGGAAAGTGCGATCTGTCCGATCGGGATCGCCGGCTTCGGCCAGGCGCGCGCGTTGTCGACCGGCTTTCGCGACGAGCCGTGGCGGGCGAGCCGCCCGTACGACCAGGCACGCGACGGCTTCGTCATGGGCGAAGGCGCGGGCGTCGTCGTGCTCGAGGAATATGAGCACGCGAAGAAACGCGGCGCGAAGATTTACGCAGAGGTCGTCGGCTACGGCTTGTCGGGCGACGCCTATCACGTGACCGCGCCGCATCCCGAAGGGTCGGGCGCGTATCGCTCGATGGAAATGGCGATGAAGAAGTCGGGGCTCAGCCTTGCCGACATCGACTATATCAATGCCCACGGCACCTCGACGCCGCTCGGCGACGAGCTCGAACTGAACGCCGTGCGCAAGCTGTTCGGCAACGAGCTCGACCATATGTCGATGTCGTCGACCAAGTCGGCGATCGGGCATCTGCTGGGCGGCGCGGGCGCGGTCGAATCGATCTTCTGCATCCTCGCCTTGCGCGACCAGATTGTCCCCCCGACGCTTAACCTCGACAATCCCAGCGAGAATTGCGCGGGCGTCGACCTCGTCCCGCACAACGCGAAAGAGCGCCAGGTCAAGGCGGTACTAAATAACAGCTTCGGCTTCGGCGGGACCAACGCCAGCCTGGTGATGAAGGCGGTCTGAGACGGACGATGCGCCGTTTCGGCTGCCTGACGTTTCTCGTCCTGATCGCGGCTGCGGCCTGGGCGATTCATGATTGGGGCGGGGCGGGGCCTGCGCCACGGACGCTCAGCGTGACGATCAAGCCGGGCACGGGTTTGAGCGAGGCGGCCAGGCAGTTGGAGGCCGCGGGCGCGATTCGATCGGCAGACCGCTTCGTGCTGTTCGCGAAACTCCTCGGCGGCGGCGAGGGAATCAAGGCGGGCGAGTTCGGCATCCCCGCACATCTCAGCCAGTCCGACATCCTCAAGCTGCTCCAGGGCGGCAAGACGCTCCAGCGCTTCGTCACGATCCCCGAAGGCATGCCGTCAATCATGGCGCAGGAGCGCATCATGGCCGCGCCCGAGCTGACCGGCACGATCCCGCGTCCAGCCGAAGGATCGCTGCTGCCCGACAGCTACAGTTACCAGCGCGGCGATACGCGCGCGTCCCTGGTGACGCGGATGCAGAAGGCGATGATCAACTATCTCGCGAAGGCTTGGGCCAGGCGCAAACCCGGACTGGTGGTGAAGACGCCGCAGGAAGCGATTATTCTCGCTTCGATCGTCGAGAAAGAAACCGCTATCCCGAGCGAGCGCCGCATGGTCGCCGCCGTCTATTCGAACCGTCTGAAGCGCGGAATGCCGCTTCAGGCCGACCCGACGATCATCTACCCGGTCACCTTCGGCAAGGCGCTCGGCCGTCGCATCCTGTTGTCGGAGAAGAATGCGAAGAACGACTACAACACCTACACGATGACCGGGCTGCCGAAGACCGCGATCGCCAATCCCGGGCGCGAGTCGATCGACGCGGTGCTCGACCCAGCCGAGTCGAACGCGCTGTATTTCGTCGCGGACGGCACGGGTGCCAGCGCGTTTTCCGACACGCTGGAGCAGCATAACGCCAATGTGCAGAAATGGCGGCAGGTGCGCTGCCAGCGCGGCGAAACGGGTTTCTGCTGATCAGGCGCGCGCATGGAAAGAGGTAGTTCGGTCCGGTCATCCCGGCGAAGGCCGGGATCGCCGCGACGATGCGATACCGCTAGTGGCCCCGGCCTTCGCCGGCGCCGCGGTTATTTGAGGACGGCGGCCGCACGGGCCTTCGCTTCGACTTCCGCCGGTGTCCCCGAACACACCCAGCTCCCGCCGACGCACAGCACGGGTTTGAATGCGAGCCAGTCGGGCGCGTTTTCCTCACTGACTCCGCCGGTCGGGCAGAATTTGCACTGGTGGAAGGGCGCAGCAAGACTCTTGAGCGCCTTCAGCCCGCCATTCGCTTCGGCGGGAAAGAACTTGAAGTGGGTCAGGCCGAGGTCGAGCCCGCGCATGACGTCGGCCGAGTTGGCGATGCCGGGCAGATAGGGCACGCCGCTGGCGATGATCGGTTCGGCGAGCCGCTCGGTCAGGCCGGGCGAGACGATGAATTCGACGCCCGCATCCATCACCTGCTCGAATTGCTCGGTATTGACCACCGTGCCGGCGCCGACGATCGCGCCGGGCACGTCCTTCATCGCGCGGATCGCGTCGAGCGCAACCGGGGTGCGCATCGTGACTTCGAGCGCGGGGAGCCCGCCCGCGACCAGCGCCTCGGCGAGCGGCCGCGCCGTGGCCAGATCCTCGATCACGATCACCGGAATGACCGGCGCGGCAAGCATGATCGCTTCGATATCGTTCATCGGACATGTTCCTGCGCAAAAGCCGCCGCGGCGCCATAGAGGCCGGGCTGAGGATGAGTGATGAGCTTGACGGGGATGTTCGCCATCATTTGCTGGAATCGGCCCTTGGCGGTGAACCGCTCGGCGAAGCCCGACCGCGCGAAATGATCCTTGAGCTTGAGGCCGAGCCCGCCGGCGATGACGACGTCTTTCGCGCCCTGCGTCAGCGCCAGGTCACCGGCGAACGCGCCGAGCGCGAGGACGAAGCGGTCGAGCGCCGCCAGCGCGAGGCTGTCAGAGCCGTCGAACGCGAGCCCCCAGATTGCCTTGTCGTCAACGTGCCGCACGGGCTTGCCTTCGATCTCGGCCAGCGTCTCGTAAATCGCGACGATCGCCGGCCCGGCGCAGATGCGCTCGGCCGAAACGCGGGTGAAGGTCTTGCGCAGGCGCGCGAGCATCGCATCCTCGAACGCATCGAGCGGGGCGAAATCGACGTGCCCGCCCTCGGTC
>JAFEEZ010000051.1 GCA_018240825.1 Pseudomonadota bacterium
ATGTCCACTCCACGCGAAACCATCCTCACCGCGCTGCACGCGCGGCTTTCGGCGTTGCCCGCCACCGCGCCGCGGGGTGACGTGCTGCCCGAGCGCGTGCCAGCTTCAGGCCTGCTGATCCTGCGCGACGGCGAACCGGGGGAGCCCGAGGTCACGCTGTCGCCGCTGCGCTACCACTACCAGCACCGCGCCGAGATCGAAGCCATCGTGCAGGGCGCCGACCGTGACACAGCCTTCGACACGCTGACCGCCAGCATCGGCGCAGCGCTTGCCGCCGACCGGACGCTGGGCGGGCTCTGCGACTGGGTCGAGGCGGAAGCGCCGAGGCCAGTCGATCTGCCGGTCGATGGCGCGGCCAGCTTGAAGGCGGCCGTGATCCCGGTCGTCCTTCACTACACCACGGCCGACCCGCTCGGCTGACCCCGACAACCCGAGGAGAACACCATGGCACGAGCCCAAGGGGCGCGGGCGCAGATGGCGCTTGCGTTCGAGACCACGTATGGCACGCCGCCCGCTGGCGGCTTTGCCAAGATGCCCTTCGCCAGCACCACGCTCGGCGCTGAGCAGCCGCTCCTCAACTCCGAGCTTCTCGGCTACGGCCGCGATCCGCTGGCGCCGATCAAGGACGCGGTGACGGCCGACGGCGACGTCGTCGTGCCGCTCGACGCCGAGGCCTTCGGCTTCTGGCTGAAGGCGGCCTTCGGGGCGCCAAGCACCACGGGCACCGGCCCGTGGACGCATGTGTTCCAGTCCGGGGCCTGGACGCTTCCGAGCCTCTCCATCGAGACCGGCATGCCCGAGGTGCCGCGCTTTGCCATGTATTCCGGCTGCGTGCTCGACCAGATCACCTGGCAGATGCAGCGCTCGGGGCTGCTGACCGCCACGGCGCGCTTGGTGGCGCAGGGTGAGACGGTTGGCACGACGACCAGCGCCGGGACACCCGCCGCGCTGGAGCTGAAGCGGTTCGGCCATTTCAACGGGTCGATCACGCGGAACGGCTCGGCGCTCGGCAACGTGGTCTCGGCCGACATCACTTACGCCAACAACCTCGACCGGATCGAAACCATTCGTTCGGACGGCCGCATCGATGGCGCGGACCCGTCCATCGCCGCGTTGACGGGATCCATCGAGGTTCGGTTCGCCGACAGCACGCTGGTGACGCAGGCGATCAACGGCGACCCCTGCGAGCTCGAGTTCGCCTACGTCCTGCCGTCCGGCGAGAGCTTCACCTTTACCGTGCACGCCGTCTATCTGCCACGCCCCCGGATCGAGATTTCCGGGCCGCAGGGCGTGCAGGCCACCTTCGACTGGCAGGCCGCCCGCGACAGCTTGGTCGGGCGGATGTGCACCGCAACCCTCTTGAACGACGTTGAGACCTACTGATGCTGACGCTCGACCTGACGAACGCGCCACGCTGGCACGATCTCGCCCCCGGTGTGCGCGTGCAACTGCGCCCGCTGACCACCGCGCTGATGGTGGCGACGCGCAGCGATCCCGCCGTCGAGGCGGTACCCGAGGAGGCGTCCGATGAGGAACGTGCCGTCGCCTTCGCCAAGGCGCTGGCGCGGCGGGCGGTGCTTGCCTGGGAGGGCATCGGCGACGCCGACGGCAATCCCGTCGACCCGCACCCCGAGTCCATCGACGCGCTGCTCGATATCTGGCCGATCTTCGAGGCCTTTCAGCTGACCTACGTCTCCAAGGGTCTGCTGCTGGAGCAGGAAAAAAACGCCTCCGCGCTCTCGCCGACTGGTCCTTCGGCGGGGGCGACCGATACTGCGACGCCTGCGCGCAAGCGTGCGAAGACTGCCCAAGCCGGCTGAACCGGCCGCTGACCCATGAAGGCTGGCAAGTCTGGGACCTCGTCGGCCGTCTCGGCGGCCAACTGCGCGTCCTGCCCGGCGCCGTGATCGGCTGGGACATGTCGGCGGCACTGGCCCTCGGTGACGCCCTCGGTGTGCCGCCCACCGTCGCGGCCGAACTGCTGCCCGTCATCGAAGCGGTGATGGTGGCGAAACTCAACGAACAGATGGAACGCCCCAATGGCTGAAAAACGCGTCAGCGTCCGCCTCGCGGCGGTCGGTGGTCGGCAGGTGCGCGCCGAACTGGAAGGCGTCGGTGAAGCCGGTGCCCGAGGTTTCGGACGACTCAGCCGCGAGATGGAGGCGGCGAACACCCGGCTCGCGGCCTTCTCGCGCCGGGTGCGCGTGGCCGCCGCAGCCGCCGTTGCAGCGGCCGCCGCCGCTGGCGTGGCGATGATCCGCTCTGGCCTCCAGACCGTCGATGCACAGGCAAAGCTCGCACAGTCCCTCGGCACCACCGTCGCCTCGATCCAGACGCTGGAGCGCGCGGGCGAGTTGGCGGGCGTGTCCATGTCCGGCATCGAACAGGCCACCAAGGATCTGACGCGTCGTCTCAGCCAGGCGGCCGCAGGGAGCGGTCCCGCCGCCGACGCGCTCGACCGGCTCGGGCTGTCCGCCAACGACCTGATCACCCTGCCACTGGACCAGCGTGTGGGTGCGATCAACGCGGCCATCGAGAGCTTCGTGCCAGCGGCCGAGCGCGCCGCCGTCGCTGGGCAGCTCTTCGGCGAGGAAGGCTCCATCGCCATGAGCCGGATCGACACCGCGACGCTGCGCCAGGCGACCGAGGACGTGCTTGCCTTCGGTGTCGTGGTCTCGGAGCAGGACGCCGACCAGATCGAGCGGACGAACGACGCCATCTCGCGGCTCGGGCTGATCTGGCGCGGGCTGTCGAACCAGCTGGCTGTCGCCGCCGCACCAGCGCTGGAAGCGGTCGCCAACGCCATGGCGGCGGTCGCCAGCCGCACCGGTCCCCTCGGCATCGTCATTCGCGGTCTCTTCGACAATATCGGCCGCCTGACCACCTATGCCGTGACCTTCGCAACCTTTCTCGCGGGCCGCTGGGTCGCCGGGCTGGCCGCTGCGGCGCTGTCGGTGCGTGGGTTCGCAACCGCACTCGTCGTTCTGCGCAGGGCTTTGATCCGCACCGGCATCGGCGCTTTGATCGTCGGCGTCGGCGAGCTGATCTATCAGCTTTCCCAAATCGTCGCCCGCGTCGGTGGAGTCGGCGAAGCCTTCCGGCTGCTCTCCGATCTGGCCTCCGAGGTCTGGTCGCGCATCGGGCTCGCGCTCGACGCAGCGCTGGCCCGCATGGCGGCCGGTTGGGAGGGGCTGAGGGCCGCCGCGCTCTCGGCGCTCGATGGCACCGTCGCGGGGCTCAACGGTTTCGGCGACCGCACTGTGGCGATCTTCCAGGGCGCCTATGACGGCGCGGTGGCGATTTGGGGCAGCCTGCCGGGCGCCATCGGCGATTTCGCCTACCAGGCCGCGAACGGGCTGATCGGCGGGGTGGAGGCAATGCTGAACGGCGTCGTCACGCGGATCAACAGCTTCATCGAGACCCTGAACGCCGCGCTGGCCCTGCTGCCCGAATGGGCGACCGGCGAAGGCGGCGTGCGGATCGGCACGCTCGACGCGGTGGACCTGAGCCGGATCGACAACCCGTTCGAGGGGGCTGCGACCGCGGCCGGCACCGCGGCGGCTGATGCGTTTTCGGCGGCGCTTGCCAGGACTTACATCGCGCCGCCCGATCTCGGGCTCGGCGCGATGGCGGATGATGCGCGCGCCCGGGCCGATGCCTATCGCGAGGCCGCTGGCATGCTGACCGATGCCGCGACCCGGCCGCTTGCTGCCTGGCAGGCGCTGGAGGATGCCGTGGCCGGGTCCGGCACCGAGGCCGAAACCGCGCTGACGGATGCCGCGACCTCCGCCGATGCGCTCGCGACCGGGCTCGACGACACCACTGCCGCGGCCAATGGCGCCGGAGGTGCTGCCCGCGACGCCGGAACCGCCGCGGGCGAAGGGGCCGAGCGTGCGCTGACCGGCTGGCAGGCGGTGACGGCGGCGCTATCGGACTATGCCAGCCGGGCCCGGGAGATCGGCGGCGATATCGGCCAGAGCCTCGTCAGCGCGTTCCAGTCCGCCGAAGATGCGGTCGGTGAGTTCGTGAAGACCGGCAAGCTGAACTTCCGCGACCTCGTGACCTCGCTTATCGCCGATCTGGCGAAGCTGGCGGCGCGGCGCTTCATCCTCGGCCCCATCGCCGACGCGCTCTCGGGCGCGCTCGGCGGCGCGGGCGGGATCTTTGCCAACATCCTGCACGCGGGCGGCAAGGTCGGATCGGCCGGGCCCTCGCGCATGGTGCCGGCCATGGCCTTCGCCGCCGCTCCCCGGATGCATTCTGGTGGCGCTATCGGTCTTCGGCACGACGAGGTTCCGGCGATCCTGCAACGGGGCGAGCGCGTGCTCTCGCGCCGCGAGGCGCAGAGCTACGGCGCGGGCGGCGGGATCAACGTCACCATCATGGCCCGCGACGCCGAGAGTTTCCGGCAATCGCGCACGCAGGTCGCGGCCGACATCGCCCGGGCCGTCTCGCTGGGGCGGAGGGGGATGTAAGCCATGGCGTTCCATGAGGTCCGGTTCCCGGACAACATCAGCCGAGGCGCGCGAGGCGGGCCGGAGCGGCGCACCCAGATCGTCGAACTGGCTTCGGGCGACGAAGAGCGCAACGCCAGCTGGGCGAACTCGCGCCGCCGCTATGATGTGGCCTACGGCATCCGCCGCGCCGACGATCTGGCGGCGGTGGTCGCCTTCTTCGAGGCACGGAACGGGCGGCTGCATGGCTTCCGTTTCAAGGACTGGGGCGACCACAAGTCCTGCCTGCCCTCGGGCACGCCGTCGCCCACCGACCAGGCGACCGGCACCGGCGACGGCACGACGACCGCCTTCCAGCTGGTGAAGCGATACGCCTCGGGCAGCCAGACATGGGTGCGGACCATCACCAAGCCGGTCGCGGGCTCGGTCACCATCGCCTTGAATGGCGCGCCCCAAGCGTCCGGCTGGTCCGTCGATACCACGACCGGCGTCATCACCTTCACTACCGCGCCGGGTTCCGGCGTCCCGATCACCGCTGGCTTCGAGTTCGATGTCCCGGTCCGCTTCGACACCGACGCACTCGACGTGACGCTCGACCTCGAGCGGCTGGGCTCGATCACCTCCATCCTGCTTCTGGAGATCCGACGATGAATGACGAAACCGGATTTCTGGCGGCGGCGCTGAAGGAACTGCTCGCCTCCACCGCCGTGATCCTTGCCACCTGGGGCGCGCTTGGCGGCGCGACCAATGCGCTGACGACGAAGATGCGGTTGCGCGACGCGCTTCGCCACATCCTGCTTGGCGGTCTGATCGCGGCCGGGATGGGCAGCCTCTCCATGGCCGTCATCACGTCTTGGCTCGGCCTGCCGCCCGAGGCGATCCCCGCCGGGGGCGCAGCGGGATCGGCCGCCTATCTGGTCGGTGTCTTCGGCCCCGCCTTCATCGAGGTGCTGCTTGCCCGCCTGCGCCATGCCGGGAAAGGCGATGGCGATGCATGACCTTCTCCGCCTCGCGCGCTCCCTACGCTGCGACCCGGCCGATCCCGGCCAGGCCTTCCGCCACCGGCTGGGCGTCGGCATCGCCATCGCCGCGCTGATCCTGATACTCTCGCTTCTGGGGTGATTTCCATGCAGATGACTGACCGGGGCCTTCTGGCCCTCGTCCGGCACGAAGGCATCGTGCCCGGACCCTACCGTGATGTGAAACAGATCTGGACCTTCGGCATTGGCCACACGGCTGCCGCTGGGACACCCGATCCCGCCACGATGCCGCGCGGCATGCCCGCCGATCTCGATGCCGGGATCCGCGAGGCGTTCCGGGTCTTCCGGTCCGACCTCGCACGCTACGAAGCCGAGGTGTTGCGCGCCGTAAAGGTGCCGCTCCAGCCGCACGAATTCGATGCGCTGGTCTCGTTTCACTACAACACTGGCGGCATCGCCAAGGCAGCGCTGACCCGGCACCTGAACGCAGGCGACCGGGCTGCAGCGGCAGCCGCCTTCATGGGTTGGCTCAAACCCGCCGCGATCCGCCCGCGCCGCGAGGCCGAGCGCGATCTCTTCGCCACGGGCCGCTATCCCGCCGGAACGATCCCCGTCTGGTCGGTGGACCGCATCGGCCGGGTCGACTTCTCGCGACCGATCCGGCGCCTGACCGAGGACGAAGCGCTGGCGCTGCTGCGCCCCGCAAGCGCGCCGGTGCCGACGCAAACCATTTTCGCTCCGTCTTGGTGGCGGAGGCTGTTGGGCCATTTCAAAGGAAAGGCAACATCATGAACTGGAACCTCGCGCGTGGGCTGATCTACCTTGCCTGTCTGGCAGCCTCTGGTCTGGCGATGGCCGGGCTGGCTGATTTCGATCTGGCGACCGGCACCTTCGACCTGAGGCCCTTCAACCTCTATGCCCTGACAGGCGCTGGCGGTGGTGTCGTCTCGTCCGCACTGGCCTCTCTGGCGTTGCTTCGCGGCTGGGGGCGGAAGTGAAATCCCTCTCGCCCGCGCTGCAGGCCCATCTCGATGAGGGCACGACGACGCTCGGCTGGTGCTGGCGGATCGCCCGGGCTGACGGCGTCACCTTCGGCTTCACTGACCACGACCGCACGCTGAGCTTCGACGGCACCGACTTCGAACCGGAGAGTGGGCTGACCGCCTCCGAGGTACGCTCGGGCTCGGACCTGTCGGTCGATGCGCAGGATGCCGAAGGCGTGCTGACCTCGGACCGGATCACCGATACCGATATCCTCGATGGCCGCTGGGACAACGCGGCGGTCGAGGTCTGGCGCGTGAACTGGGCCGACACCGCTCAGCGCGTGCTGATGCGGCGCGGAGCCATCGGGCAGATCCGGCGCGGGCGGCTTGCCTTCGTCGCGGAGGTGCGCTCGCTGGCCCATGTGCTCGGGCAGACGGTGGGGCGGACCTTCCAGGCGACCTGCGATGCCGCGCTCGGCGATGCGCGCTGCGGCGTCGATCTCGATGATCCGGCCTACAAGGGCGCGGGCGCCGTAATCGATCTCCTGCGCGACCGGGCGTTCACCGCGTCGGGTCTCGCTAGCTTCGAGACCGGCTGGTTCACCTTCGGAACGCTCGAATGGACCGGCGGCGCGAATGCGGGACGCCGCACCGAAGTGCTGGGCCACGACGTCATGGACGGCATCGCTGTGCTGACCCTGCTCGAGGTGCCGGTGCGGGCGATTAGCGAGGGCGACGTCTTCACCATCCGCGCGGGCTGCGACAAGCGGATCGAGACCTGCGGTGCGAAGTTCGCCAATACCGCCAGTTTCCGGGGCTTCCCGCATATCCCCGGCCAGGACGCCGTTCTGCGCTACGCCAGCAAGGACGGCGGCCACGACGGAGGCGTGCTGTGAACACCGCCGCTTCCGACAAGGTAATCGCGGTGGCGCGGTCCTGGCTCGGCACGCCGTATCACGACCAAGCAAGCCTCAAGGGCGTCGGCTGCGACTGCCTCGGTCTTGCCCGAGGCGTCTGGCGCGAAGTCGTGGGCCCCGAGCCGTTCCCGATCCTGCCCTACAGCCGAGACTGGGGCGAAACCGGCCCGCGCGAGGTCCTCGCCGAGGGCGCGCGGCGCATGATGCCGGAGATCGCCCCGGCCGATGTCGGTCCCGGTGCGCTGGTTCTCTTTCGGATGAGGCCCCGCGCCATCGCCAAGCATGTCGGGATCCTGACCGGCGCCGACACCGTCCTCCACGCCTACGAGCGACTCGGCGTGATCGAGGAACCGCTCACCAACGCCTGGCGGCGGCGCATCGCCTTCGCCTTCCTGTTTCCGCAACGCTGAGACCCCGACATGGCCACCCTCATTCTCGGCGCCGCCGGTGCCGCCATCGGCGGCGGTTTCGGCGGTGCAATCCTCGGATTCAGTGGTGCGACGATCGGCGGGTTCATCGGCTCCACCATCGGCTCTGCCGTCGACAGCTGGATCGTGTCATCGCTGGCGCCGACGCAGCGGATCGAAGGGGCGCGGCTCGACAGCTTGCGCATCACCTCCTCCACCGAGGGGGCCGTGATCCCTCGGCTCTACGGCCGGATGCGCGTTGGCGGCAACATCATCTGGGCCACCGATTTCCGCGAGGAGACGAAGACCACAACGCAGGGCGGTGGCAAGGGCGGCGGGGGCGGCAAGGTCAAGACGACCGAGTATCTCTACTATGCGAGCTTCGCCGTCGCTTTGTGTGAAGGCCCGATCACAGGCATCGGGCGCGTCTGGGCGGACGGCAAGCCGATGGACCTCTCCGGCGTCACCTGGCGCTGGTATCCGGGCGACGACGCGCAGGCGGCCGATCCGTTCATTTCGGCCAAGATGGGCGGGGCGAACACGACCGCCTATCGCGGCACCGCCTATGTCGTTTTCGAGGAACTGCCGTTGTCGAGCTACGGCAACCGCCTGCCGCAGCTCTCCTTCGAGGTCTTCCGGCCGCTCGCCGACCCCGACACCGCCGAGGGGCTGACCCGCGCCGTCACCCTGATCCCGGCCTCGGGCGAGTTCACCTATGCCACCCAAGCCATCCGCAAATCCTCGGGCGGTGCGACACAGGCCGAGAACCTGAACGCGCTGGCCGACACCGCCGACATGGTGGTGGCGCTCGACCGCCTGCAGGCCATGGCGCCGGCCGTCGAGAGCGTCAGCCTCGTCGTGGCCTGGTTCGGCGATGACCTGCGGGCGGGCTCCTGCAAGCTGCGCCCCGGCGTCGAGGTCACGGCGAAATCCACGACGCCGGTCGGCTGGTCGGTCAATGGCGTCAGCCGCGCCAATGCATTTCTCGTCAGCCGCGACGACCAAGACCGCCCGGTCTACGGCGGGACGCCCGCCGATTTTGCCGTGGTACAGGCGATCCGGGAGATGAAGGCGCGCGGGCTGCGGGTCACCTTCTATCCCTTTATCCTGATGGACGTCCCGCCCGGCAACAGCCTGCCGAACCCGTATTCCGACAATGCCGCCGAGCTGGGTCAGCCCACATTCCCCTGGCGCGGCCGGATCACCTGTTCGTCCGCGGCGGGCTATGCCGGGAGCGTGGACAAGACGGCCACGGCGTCGAGCCAGGTCGCGGCCTTCTTCGGCAGCGCGGACCCCTCCGACTTCGCGATCTCGGGCGATACCGTCTCCTGGACCGGCCCATCCGGCGATTGGGGTCTGCGCCGCATGATGCTGCACTATGCCCATCTTTGCGCGGTGGCGGGCGGCGTCGATGCGTTCCTGATCGGCTCGGAGATGCGCGGCCTGACCACCATCCGCTCAAGCGCCAGCAGCTATCCCGCTGTCACCGCGTTCAAGGCGCTCGCCGCAGACTTGCGCGCCATTCTCGGGGCGGGCACGGAGATCGGCTATGCGGCCGACTGGTCGGAATACTTCGGTCACCACCCGGGCGACGGCTCGGGCGACGTCCATTTCCACCTCGACCCGCTCTGGGCCGATCCGGAGATCGATTTCGTCGGCATCGACAACTACATGCCGCTCTCCGACTGGCGCGACGGCTTCGAGCATGCCGACGCGGCCGAGGGTTGGCCCGCGATCTACGACCGGGCCTATCTGCAGGCGAACATCGCGGGCCGCGAAGGCTTCGACTGGTTCTATGCATCGGCGGCGGATCGCTCCGCGCAGGTCCGCACGCCGATCACGGACGGGAGTGCCGACAAGCCATGGGTCTTCCGCTACAAGGATCTGCGCAGCTGGTGGTCGAACTCGCATTACAATCGCCCCGGTGGGGCGGAGAGCGGCACGGCGACAGGATGGGTGCCGCAATCGAAGCCCATCCGCTTCACGGA
>JAFEEZ010000052.1 GCA_018240825.1 Pseudomonadota bacterium
GGCCGTCCGCGTGGCGAAAGCGCGAGTCGCATCCGGCTGACCGTTGTTCTTGACGAACTTCATGTTGGCCCAGCCGGTCGCAGGGATTTGCGTTACCGCGCGCCCGGCGACCAGTTTGCCCCCAGCATCCAACAGCGCATAGCGCATGTCGCCCTGTTCGCGCCGCGCCCGATCGGCGATGACTCGCGGCCAGCCGCTGATCGCCGCCTCGCGCGTCACCGCGTCGCGTTCGGTCACTACGCGCTGGTCTAGATCGTAACGCAGTTCGGTGCGGATTGCCCAATAGACCGACGCGCCCATCACCACGATGAGCATTGTGAACGTCGCGCTGTAGAAGGCGGCGAAGCGGAACGCGGTCGAGGATGGCAGCCTAGCCATCGTAGAGATAGCCCGAGCCGCGCACGGTCTGGATAGGATCGTGATCGAACCCCGCGTTGAGCTTCGACCGAAGGCGGCTGACATGCGTTTCGACGATGTTGGTCTTGGGGTCGAAATGGAAATCCCAGACGCGCTCGAGCAACATCGTTCGCGTGACCACCCGCCCGGCGTTTGTCATCAGGTGGTCCAGCAACGCGAATTCGCGCGGCTGAAGCTCGACCCGGCGCCCGCCGCGGCGAACCTCGCGCTTTAGCCGGTTGAGTTCGACATCGCCGACCCTGAGAACGGTTTCGGCAGCGATCGCGGCGGGACGGCGCGATACGGCGTTCAAACGGGCCGTAAGTTCGGTAAAGGCGAATGGCTTGACCAGGTAATCGTCCGCCCCCGCCTCCAGCCCCTCGACCCGGTCCTCCACGCGCGCAAGCGCGGTGAGCATCAGCACCGGCGCGTCGACGCCGGCGCCGCGCATCGAGCGCAGGATGGTCATGCCATCGATTCCGGGGAGCATGCGATCGAGGAGGATCGCGTCGAATGGCTCGTTGGTTGCGAAATAGAGCGCGTCGCGGCCGTCGGCCGCGGCGACGACGACGTGGCCGAGTTCGCGCAGGCCGCGCTCGATATAGTCGCGCGTTTCGGCGTCATCTTCGGCGACCAGCACTTTCAGCACGGCGTCCTCCCTGTCTCCGCTGTGGCGCAGCCGAGATTGGCGACGTGTTTCCGGATTTATACAAATCGCCAATGTTGGGAATCGCCGGGCAGCAATCGACGGCCCCCCGCCCAACGTCACATCCCGTATCTGGCGACGATCGCGAGCGCGAGCGTCACCGTCAGCGCGCCGCCGATGCGCGTCGCAACCTGCGCGAACGGCATCAGGTTCATCCGATTCGACGCGCTGAGGATTGCAACGTCACCGGTTCCGCCCTGGCTGGCGCGGCACGACGTGATGATCCCGGCTTCGACAGGATAGATATTGACGAACCGGCCGACGAAGAAACCGGTCGCGACCAGGCTGCCCACGGTCGCCAGGATCGTGGTGATCTCGGCGAATGTGAATGCGCTCATCAGCTTTTCCCACGGAGTCTTCGCGACGCCGATCGCGAACAACAAGGGGTAGGTGACGAGTTGAGCGAAGAACTGATAGTTGCGGTAAGCACCCTGCTCCAGGCTGGGCGAGACGAGCCTCCCGAGCTTCAGCACCACCGCGAGGAATAGCATCGTCACCGGACCGGGAAATTTGGTCCAGCTCTGAACCAACGCGCCGATCGTGTAGAGCGTCATCGCCAACACCACAGCACCCCCAATCGTCTGTAGATCAGGCATGAAGCGCGGCGCATCGCTGCCCGTCAGGTGGACGTCGTGTTCGCCGGGCTGCAACTGGCCCTCGCCGGTCAAGCCCGGCCTGCGCTTCCCCAGCAGATTGAGTCCCCCCGCCATCAGAATCGCGGCGAGGCTGCCGAACATCACGGCCGGCAGGATTTCCGCGAGCAGGTCGCCTTGGGCGCCACCCGTCAGCGAAGCATAGCCGATCGACAGCGGGATCGCGCCTTCGCCGACGCCGCCGCCGAGCACCGGCACTACGATCATGAAGGCGGTATGCTTGAAGCCGAGTCCCAACGCGGTGCCGACCAGGCACCCCACAGTCGCGGCGACGATCGACCCGAGCAGGATCGGAACCAGGATTCGAACAAACCCGCCGATCAGCATGCGGCGGTCCATCCCGAGGATCGACCCGACGATGATCGAGCCGATGAACAGGTAGAGGAAGTTGCTCTGCTCCGTGAAGTCCGAAATCGAATTTTTGAGCGGCTTGGGAATTGCGCCAAGATAGACGAGCAGCGACGGCACAAACGTCGCGAGGATTGCGGCGGCGCCGACCTTCTTGAGCAAGGGGATGTGCTTGCCGATCTCGGCGCAGGCGAACCCGCCCGCCGCCAGGATCAAAATGTTGGTGGTAAGGTCGGCCGGCACGTCCCCCTTGGCGACATAAGCCCAGATTATCGCCACGACGACGACGAACACCGGCAACGGCACGATGCCGATCCGCGTATCCATGATCCGCCACCAGCCGCGCGGCCCGTCCTCGCCATCGAGCGTGTGCGCCTCGTCGATCGGCGCGACGGTGATTGATTCGGCCATTTCGACTCTCCCTCTCGCCGCGCGGTCAGGCGACGGGGTTGCCGCCGCTCGTCGCGCCCGTGCCTATTTTTCCGAAACCACCAAAAGGCGGAACGTGCCCGACTTCGCGTTTGGCAGCCACTTCTTGCCGTCGGTCGGTTTCGGGGGCCATTCGAGGTCGGCGGTCGAGGAGAATACGCGATGCGTCTTGGGATCGAGCGCGACGGTCTTGGCGTATTCGTCGATCGGCAACGTCTCGTCGACGGCGTAATTGTCCGGTCCGTTCTGCGCGATGATCGTCCAGGTCTTGTCGCGATTGGCGACGTAGATGCGCTTCTTGCCGGCGTCGTACACAATCCCGTCCGGATCGCCGCCGACCGGCGCCGACGCGACCACCTTGCCGGCGTCGGCATCGGTCACGACCATCGTCTTGTTGCCGCAACCACTGAACAGGCGGCGGTTAGCGGCGTCGAAGGCGAGCGGCGCGGGTCCTTCGCATCCCGTAAGCGGGATGGTCCGGACCAGCTTCATCGTCTTGGCGTCGATTTCCGCGATGTCGTTGCCTTCTTCCATGTTGACCCAGATCTTGCCCTTGCCGTCGGACTGCGAGAATTCGGGGCCTTTGGGCAGCTTGATCGTCGCGATCACCGCGCCCTTGGCGGGATCGATCACGCTGACATCCTCCGAATCGCCGTTGAAGACGAAGATGTTGCCCGTGGCGCCATCGCGCAGGATGCTGTCGGGCTTCGCGCCGACGGGAATCGACTTCAGCACCTTGCCGGATTTCAGGTCGAATTCCTTGACCGAATTGGTGTTGCCGTCCGACACGAAACCGTGGCCGCCGGCGGTGTCGAGCGCTACGCTATGCGCCCCGTCGAGGCCGGTCACCGCCGCCACCGGCTTGAGCGAATCGAGATCGAGAATGTGGACTTGCGAACTATGCGTCACGTAGAGTCGGCGGCCGTCGGCATCGACCGTCAAATAGTCGCCGCGGCCTTCCCCTGGCAGCGACACCTTATCGATCGCATACGCGGTCTTGTCGCTTCCCGCCATCGCATTGCCGGAATCGTTGCCGCCTGCTCCGGCGTCGCCGCAGCCGGCGAGCAGCGCGATCAAAGCCGCGGAAAACATCAGCTTGTGCAAAATCCCCTCCATCAAGGTCAGCCGGCGCGCGTCGTTGCCGCTCCGTCGCTAGCGAGCGCGCTATATCTTCAAGCTGTCACCACGCTGTCAGGGTTCGATGCGAGGATGCTAGGCGCGCGGGAATCGAATGGTGGCCCGCAAGCCTTGCCCGGATCGCGCGGTGTCGATCGCGAGCGCCGCGCCGACGGCGTTGGCCAGCGTCTGCGCGATGGGAAGGCCGAGCCCGCTTCCTGATCGTCGACTATCCCGTTCGAGCCGCGTGAATCGCGTGAAAACCCGTTGGCGGTCCTCGATCGCAATTCCGGGGCCGTCATCCTCGATGGCGATCACGACACTGTCACTCGATTCGGCTACGCTCACGGCGACCGTGCCGTTCCTTCGATTGTACCGAATCGCGTTGTCGATCAGGTTTCCCATCAGTTCGGCGCACAGACTCGGATGAGTTGCAATCAATGGCGCGCCCGGCGCGCGGTCAAAGGTCAGGTCGACATGCTCACGCACCGCCTGCGCGGCATATTCCGCCGCCACTCCGGCGGCGAGTTCGTTGGCGTCCAGGGTTTCGATCGCTTCCGGCGCGACCGCGGCGTTGTCCGCCCGCGCGAGCGCCAGCAACTGGACCAGCAGCCGCTGAAGCCGCTCAC
Source organism: Pseudomonadota bacterium (assembly GCA_018240825.1). Classification (GTDB taxonomy): domain Bacteria; phylum Pseudomonadota; class Alphaproteobacteria; order Sphingomonadales; family Sphingomonadaceae; genus Sphingomonas. Next base: position 4,278 of record JAFEEZ010000052.1, read on the forward strand.
TCGCTTGATCGATGTCATCGAGCGAATGCTGGGCGTCGTCGCTGCCAGGCGGAGCTTTTCGCAACAGCGCGATGTGCGTTCGCAGGATGGACAGCGGCGTGCGCATCTGGTGCGACGCGTCGGCAGTGAACCGCCGCATTCCCTGTAGCGTGAAATCGAGCCGTCGGAGCATGCCGTTGAACGCCCGCACAAGGTCGCCCAGTTCGGCCGGAACGTCGGCGCTCGGAAGCGGAGTAAGATCCGAACCGACGCGCTGATCCATCTCGGCCTGAAGGCGGCGCAGCGGCCTCATGCCCCACCCCACCGCGATCGGCAGAAGGACCGCCGCGAGAACGATCAACGCGACTTCCAGAATAGCGAGACCCAGGAGCAATCTCCTCGCCACCCGCTCGCGCGCGCCGAGCGTTTCGGCGACCTCGACGATGACC
>JAFEEZ010000053.1 GCA_018240825.1 Pseudomonadota bacterium
ACACCGACGAGCCGCGCGCGCCTGTTCCCGTTACGGGTCAGGAGAAATTCCGCTGGATCATCCATTGCGGCTGGCGCGGCCTGTGTCCCCGCTGCGGTCAGGGCAGGATGTTCAAGTCGTGGCTCAAGATCGTCGACACGTGCGATTGCTGCGGGCTCGATTACCGCTTCGCCGCCCCCGACGACGGGCCAGCCTTTTTCTCGCTGTGCATCATCGCGCTGCCGCTGATCGCGGTCGTGGTATGGATCCAGGTCGCGTTCGATCCGCCGATCTGGGTTCATTTGCTGACGTCGGCGCCGGTGATGATCGCCGGCACGCTCGCGCCGCTGCGCCCGATCAAGGGCTGGCTGGTGGCCTCGCAGTTCGTAAACCGCGCGCAGGAAGCCGGGACGCAGCGCCTGTGGGCGCAGCTCCACGGCACCGAAAAGGACCGCAACGATTTCGATCAATAACCAGGCGGGACTTCCAGCACGTTGATCGCCGCGTGCACCCGCTTCTCGACCTCGGCGCGCGACAACCCCGGCGGGATCGGATCGCCGAAGCGGAAGGTCGCGACGCCAGCGCGTTTCAATCCCTTCTTCGGCCAAAGACGACCCACATCGGTCGCTATCGGCACGACCGGGAGATCAAGCATCTTGTAGAGCCCGGCAAACCCCGACTTGAGCGGCGGCGTGTCGCCGGGTTTCACGCGCGTGCCTTCGGGGAAGATCATTACCGACCGACCGCTTTCGCGCGCACCCTTCGCCTCCCGCATCAACGCTCGCAGCGCCGCCGCCGACGCCGCGCGGTCGACCAGAATGATGCCATAGATCCGCGCCGCCCAGCCCCAGATCGGGATGCGTGCGAATTCACGCCGCATGATCACGGCGGGCGCGCCCAATTCGACCACCAGATCGAGCGTCTCGAACATCGATTGATGCTTGGCGGCGAGGAACACCTGGCCGCGCGGTCGCGGTCCCTCGTAATGCGATCGCACGCCGAGCAGATAGCGCGCGCACCAACGGTGGAACCGCGCCCAGCCGACCGCATAAGCGATCAACGCGTTGCGTCCGAACAAAGCCGAGAACGGCACGATCAGAACGATCGGCGCCGAAAGACCGTAGAAGACGAGCAGGAACGCGACGTTGCGGATCAGCGTCACATGCCGACCCCGGCCCACAACGCGATGCGGCGCAGCAGCAGCTTGTTATATTCGACGATCAGTAATCCTAACGGCGCTTCGCTAGTCACGCCATCTGCGACGATCGTGACGTCGCCATCGAGCGCCGCGCGCAACTCCATCGCCGCGCGCGCCATGTGCCAATCGGACGTCACCAGCCGCACAGACTTGTACCCGTGCGCCTTGACCCAGTCGGCGGTTTCCTTGGCGTTGGAGCGAGTATCGACCGCCTCGTGGCCGAGATCGATGCAACATGCGAACAACTCGATCGGCGCGCGATTGGTCTTGGCCAGTTCGGCCGGACGAACGTTGGGCGCGACGCCGGTTATCAGCATGCGCTTCGCCTGATGTCTGGCGATCAGGTCGAGCCCGCGATCGATCCGGCCCGGCCCCCCGGTCGGCACGACGATCGCGTCGGTCATTACTCCGTCGACCGGGCGGGGCAGCATCAGCATGAAGGCCGCGAAACCAAGAATATAGGCAAGCACGACGGCGCCGATCAACCGACGGAAGATCATTGCACTTGTCCCAGCCGGCGCAGAACCGCCATCCGCGCCGCCACCGTCGCGACGATAGCGAACAGCAACGGCGTCGAGGCTAGCAGCAACCAGTCGCGCTGCATCAGCATTGCGCCGCCGATCAGCTCGGATCCGATTCCGGTCATCTCGCGCGTAACCGCCCAGACGGCGACCATCGCGGCGACCGTCCCGGCCGCCCCACCGATCACCGTGTCGAGTGCGATCCGTCGCTGGAACAGCCGCGCGACCTGGACGTCGGTCGATCCCAGCATGTGGAGCACCGCGATCGTGTCGCGGTGCGTCTCCAACCCCGCACGCGCGGCGAGCAGCACGACCGCGGTCGTCGCCGCCGCCATCAGCAGCACCAGCGCCGCCGACCCCGCGATCATCGTCCGCATGAAGTCCGCCACCGGCGACAGCCAGCGCGACTGCGAATCGACCCGAGCGCTCGCCGCCGCGGCGCGCACACCTTTCGCTACGAGCGTTGCCGATTCTTCGCCCGGCACGCTCATGTCGACATCGATCAGGGTCGGTATCGGCACGTCGGCATTTCGTGACACATCTCCGAGCCACGGCCTGAGCAGCTCGTCGAGCCGCGCACGGTCAACGGGGACGGCGCGCTTGACTGCGGGCATCTGCGCCAGCGCCGCCACCACCGCGCGCGTGTCGCGATCGCGCTGCGCGGGATCGGCGCTGACGACCTGCACCGTCAGCCGGCCGGCGAGCTGACGATCGAGCGTCCCCGCCGCGTTAACCATGCCCAGTCCAAAGGCTGCGGCGAGCACCGTCAGGAACAGCATGATCGCCATGATCCACGTCATCGCGCGCGTACCGCCGCGCTCGTCAAGGATGCGGCGGTCCGCCGCCCCAGCGAGGGCATGAGCGCTCATGCCGGCGTCCTTGTCGGTGGATTTCGCAGCGCTCCGGTCGGGTCCATCAGCCGCCCGGCTTCGAGCCGCATCATATGGGCGTTCTGGATTCGCCCCAGCAGGTGGAAATCGTGCGTCGCCACCACCACGGTCGTGCCAAGCCGATTGAGCGATTCGAACAGGTGCAGCAATCGCGCCGCCATGTCGGGATCGACATTGCCCGTCGGTTCATCGGCGACAAGTATGTCGGGGTTGCCGATGACAGCGCGCGCGATCGCGACGCGCTGCTGCTCGCCGCCCGACAAGGTGGGCGGCGTGGCGTCGCCGCGTTGCGACAAGCCGACCCAGTCGAGCATTTCGCGCACAGGCGTATCGATATCGCTCTCCGGCACGCCGGTCACACGCAGGGGCAGCGCGATATTGTCGTACACCGACAAATGCGGAATCAGTCGAAAGTCCTGGAACACCACGCCGATCCGTCGCCGGAACCCGGGCAGCCGCACTCGCGGCAGCGCGCCCGCGTCCTCACCGAACAGCCTGATCGTTCCCGACGTCGGACGCTGCGCGAGATAGAGCAGCTTGAGCAATGACGTCTTGCCCGCGCCGCTCGCGCCGGTCAGGAAATAGAAGCCGCCCGAGACAAGCGTGAATTGAACATCGGATAGCGTATCGCCCTCGCTGTTGGGATAGCGCAGCCCCACATCCTCGAACTGCACGATATTCGCCATCGCCGCGACCCATCGCATGTAACGCGGCGCTACATCAAGGCAGGACACTTGCCGCGAGTCGGGCGCATGCTTAGGAAACTGCAAATGGGGCCGGGGCGGAACGGCCCGGCGGAACCGCGACATGATCCTAGAATGCTCCCAATGTCATACGCGATATCTGGTCCCCGACACCGCCGTCGGGCCGACCGGCCGCACCGTGCGATGCGCGAATTGCCGGCATAGCTGGTTTCAGCAGCCCGCCGGCGCTCCGCCGCCCGATCTCGATGCGTCGATTGTGCAGCCATCGCCCGCGCCGGTCGCGGCGCCGCTTCCCGAGGCGGCCCCATCCTACGCGGTCGCCGATCACGACTACGACGCGTTCGCGCATGAACCGCCGTTCCGACCGCGCCGCAACCCCGCGCGGCGCTGGACGATCGCCGCAATGACCGCGGGCGCGCTGATGCTGATCGCAACGCTCGCACTGGTGTTCGGCAACCTGCCCAGCTTCGCCGCAATGCTCGGCTTGTCGCTCGGCGGCGAAACCCCGCTCAGGTTCGTAAACCTGAAGAAACCCGACCGCCGCGACTTGCCCAACGGTAGCGAATTGTTCGCGATCGGCGGTCAGGTGAAGAACCCGACGAGTCAGCGCCAGCCGGTCCCCGATATCCGGGCCGAATTGCGGGACGCGTCCGACCGGCTGGTGTACAGCTGGACGATCAAACCCGACCAGCGCTCCCTCGCGCCTGGCGGCACGATGAATTTCGACAGCGCGAAGCTCGACGTGCCGAGCAGTTCGAAGACCGTCAAACTGAGCTTCTCCGCGGCGTCGCCGGCGAACTGACGCAACAACCGCATTGCCATGGCCGAAACCCGCTGCTAGGGGCGCTCGCCTGCCAGCCACCGGTCCGTCCGGCGGCATTCTATCACGTGCGGCCGTGGCGGAACTGGTAGACGCGCAACGTTGAGGTCGTTGTGGGCGAAAGCCCGTGGAAGTTCGAGTCTTCTCGGCCGCACCACCCCCGATCGGGAGAAGGCGCCTTGCGTGCCTGAGGCCGGGGCGTTGCCGGGTCACAAGTGAGACTGACGTCGAGGTAGCGCCTTACTTGTTGGCGAGCGCTTCGAGCGAGGGAATGCGTCGCGCGAGCGCATCGCGCACGGCGACGGCGCGCGCGGTCACGCGCGCCTCGTTGGCGAGTCCGGCCATCGCGAAGCTGGTGCTGAGCGCGCCGATTACGCGACCGCTCGCGTCGAGCAACGGCAGCTCGACCGCAAGCCGACGACCGTTGTTGGTCGTCTCGCGGCGCGTCACACCCTTCGCGATGATCTCGGCGTCGTCCTTGTCGGCGCTTTTGCCGATCCGCCCGAAATTGGAAGCGATGATGGTATTGTCGGCGCCGGGCAGCGCGACGTGCATGGCGAGCGTGACGAGGTCGGGATTAGTGTCGATCGCCGCATCGACGAGCGTCTGGGCGCGCGCCGAGCGCACCGCGCCGGGTACGAACGGGTCCGGCTCGGCAAGATTGTCGGCAATATAGATTCGCCGGGCCGCTCGGCGCGCGATCCGGGCCACGTCGATCCGCCGCGACGATGAGACGGTGATGGAGCCGATCGGCTCGCCCGTCGCGTCGGCAAGCGGGGCGCTCGATGACGTTTCGCCGCGGTTGCCCCACGCTACGTGGATCGGTTTCCCATCCTTGCCGGCAGCATCGATCGTGACCGCGACGATGCCGGGCTGCATGGCGGCTATTTTCGCCGCCAATGTATCGCCATAGGTTTGCGCAGATGTGGGCAGGGCTGCGCCGATCGCGATCAGAGTTGTGACGACCGCGCGAAACTTGATCACATCGCCCTCCCCGATGCCGACACGACCTGTCGCCCTGCGCGCCCCGCCATAGCCTGGCGCACTGTCATCAGGCTGTCGCGGGTGTCGCGCCCGGCGTCTCACCGCCGCGGCGCCGCGTCAGCAGCAACACGAACGTGGGCAGAATCGTCAACACCAGGGGCGCGCCAATCGCGAGACCGAAGATGATCGCGGTTGCGAGCGGCCGCTGTAGCCCCGATCCGCGGCCGATCCCGAGCGCGAGCGGCATCAGCGTCAGGATAGCGATCAGCGCAGACATCAGGATCGGGCGCAACCGCGCCTTGCCCGCTTCGAGCAGGGCCGCCCCGTCGATCGGCCGCTCAGACTCCAGTTCGGCGAGATAGAAGATCGCGAGTTCGGTCAACATGCCGACCACCATCGTGAGGCCCATCAGCGCCGAGATGTCGAGCTCGGTGCCCGTCACCCACAACCCCATGAACACAGCCGTCGTCGACAGCATCACCGTGCCGATCACCGCGACGGTGAACGCCCAATTCTCGAACAGCACGGTCAGCAGCAGCATCGATAAGAGCAACGCGGCGATGAACACGGTGGTAAGATCGCGGAACGATTGCTTCTGCTGCTGGTACAGCCCGCCATAATCCACGCGAACCGAGGGCGGCAGATTGAGCGCCTTCACCGCCGCCTGTACGTCGCTCATCCCGGTGCCGAGATCCTTACCCTCCAGCCGCGCGGTGACCGGAATGAACGGGGCCAGGTCTTCCCGCGTGATCTGGGGTTGTCCGGCGGCGATGCTGATCGACGCGATCTGGCGGAGCGCGACCGTGCGCCCGTCGGCCGCGCGCACGGTCATTGTGCTCAGCGACTCGGCGCGCCGGCGCAGCTCCTGCGGCAAGGTCACGCGGACATCGATGACTTGTTCGCCCGCCAGCAACTGGGTCGCGATCGTTCCTCCCGTTTGGGTTTCGATCTGCTTCGATACGATGTCGGGGTCGACTCCCGCGATGGCCGCCGCGGCGCGGTCGACCTTGATGATGATCGCGTCGCCGGCGACGCGCAGGCCGCTCGCCACCTCGACAACGCCGTCGATCTTTTCGAGCGCGGCGACCACCTTCTCGGTCGAGGCCTTGAGTTCGTCGGGGTTGTCGCCGAATAGTTTGACCTCGATCGGCTGCGGCACCGCGGTCAAGTCGCCGATCAGGTCCTCCATCAGCTGCGCGGTCTCGATTTCCAGTCCGGGAACTTGGGTCTCCACCTTCTCGCGAACCTCCGCCATCACCTCCTCGATGTCGCGGCGCGATCCGTTGTTGAGGCGGATGAAGAAGTCGCCTTCGTCGGCCTCGGTCAGGCCGCCGCCGAGCTGGAGTCCGGTGCGCCGCGAATAGCTCGTCACCTCGGGCGTCTCGCGAATGATTTTCTCGACCTGGCGAAGCAAGCGATCGGTGTCGCTGAGCGCCGCGCCCGGCTTTGCCTTGTAATCGAGGATGAACCCGCCTTCGTCCATCACGGGCATGAAGCCAGATTCAAGATGGGTCCAGGCAAGCCCGCCAAGCACCAGCAGAACGGCGGCGACAGCCGCCGCGACCAGCCCCGGCCGCGCGAACACGCGCTCGACCAGCGAACCGTAACGCCGCGCGATCGGTCCGGTGAACTTCTCGGCCTTGTCGGCCGCGTCGGCATCCTTGAGCGTCAGCCAGCGATCGGCGATGATCGGCAGCACGAAGCGCGCATAGAGCAGCGACACCGCGAGCGCCGCGACCATCGTCACCGCCAGCGCCTTGAAGAAGCCGCCGGTAACGCCGGTGATGAAGGCGAGCGGCACGAACACGACGATCGTGGCCGCGGTCGAGCCGAACAGCGGGCGGGCCATCTCGCGCGCCGCCGCCAGCATTGACGGGCGCGCGCCTTCGTGGGCGTGCTCGGCCTCCTGCAACCGCCGCATCAGATGCTCGAGCATGACCACGGCGTCGTCGACGACGAGACCAACCGCGGCGGCCATGCCGCCGAGCGTCATCATGTTAAAGCTCATCTTGAACGCGAGCAGCGCGAGACAGGTCGCCGCAAGCACCGCCGGAAGCAACGCAGCGGTGATCACCATCAGCCGCCACGACCGCAGGAACAGGAACAGCACCACGCCGGCGAGCAGCGCGCCCAAGAGAATCGCGTCGCGCACTGCGTTGGCCGCGCCGGTCACGAGCTCGGACTGGTCGTAGAAATTGCTGACCTTTACGTCCGACGGCAGCGACAGGGTCTTGAGCCTTTCCTGCACATCCCTGACCAGCGCGACCGCGTCGGCGGTCGGAGTCTGGCGGATATTGACGAGGACCGCGTTGGTGCCGTTCGAAGTGACCTTGGTCCAGGCCGGTGCGGGCGCGCGACGCACGGTTGCGATCTGGCCCAGCGGGGTCACCCCGCCCGATCCGTTGCCGGCCTTGACCGGCACTGCGGCGATGTCGGCTTCGCTCGTCAACCGGTCCTCGACGAGCGCCAAGTATAGCCGGTGGCGATCCTCGATCTTGCCGACGGCGGCGACACTGTTCGCCGCACCGAGAGCGGCCGTCACGTCGGTGATGGTCAGTCCGACAGCCTGAAGCTTGGCCGGGTTAACCTCGACCACGACCTCCTGCGGAGACCCGCCGAGAACGTCGACCCCGGCGACCCCGGGAACGGTCGACAGCACCGGGCGAAGTCTGAGCTGGGCGAGCTGCTGGAGTGCGACACCGTCGCGCTTGCTAGAGGTGAGTGAGATGCCGAGCACCGGAAAGATCGTGGGGTCGGAGCGCCGGACGCTGAACCGCGTGCCGGTGGGCAGATCTGGCAGGATCGTCGCCAGCGCGCCTTGCGTCGCCAGCGTCGCGGCGACCATGTCGTCCCCCCAGTTGAAGCTGAGCGCAACTTCGGCGGAGCCGCGGCTGGTGGTGGATCGGATCTGGGTAACGCCGGGGATTTCGCGAAGCGCGATCTCCGCCGGTCGCGTGATGTCCGCCTCCATCTGCTGTGCGTCGCGCTCGCCGGCGTCGATCGAGACGACGACGCGCGGATAGTCGATATGCGGAAACAGCGTCACCGGCAGCTGAGTCGCCGCGGCGAGCCCCGCCAGCGTGACGAGGAAGACGCTCAGCCAGATCGAGCGTCGATGGCGCTGAAGCAACTCCCTCACTTCTTCGCTCCCGTACTGGGCTCGGAGACCTTCATGCCGTCTTCGAGCGCGGTGCCGCCTTCGACCACGACGCGCTCCCCGGGCCGAAGCCCCTTGAGGATCTGGATGCGGTCGCCCATCGAATTGCCGGGCGACACCTCGCGCTCTTTCGCGACGCCGTTCTTGACGACAAACACGAAGCTGCGACCGCCGTCATCGAGCAAGGCAGCATAGGGAATCGTGATCCCCGTCTGCGTCGCGCCGACCTGCACTGTCGCACGCAGCGGTTCGCCCGCGCCGACCCGCATTCCCGCGGGCACCGCGACATAAACCGACGCGAGTCTGGTGGTCGGGTCGACCTGAGGGTCGACGCCGACTATCGCGGTATTGGCCGGCGCGGCGCCGTTGATCGTATCCATCGCGATCGGCAGCCCCGGATGGAGGCGCGGCGCGATCGCCGGATCCACCCCGAACCTCGCGCGCAAGTCACCGACCGTGCCGATCGCCGCCAATGCGGCGCCGGCGGCGACCTGGTCGCCCGGCTTGACCGTCAGATTCTGGACGGTGCCCGCGACCGGCGCGCGCAGCGCGACCCCGCCCCCGCCCATGCCGCTGGCGATCCGCGCGGCGTTGGCGGAGGCCATCGCGGCGCGCGCCGCCTCGACATCGGCGTCGCTGACCAGCCCGTCCTTGCGTAGCCGGAGCGCGCGTTGATACGCCGCCTGCGCCTGGCCGGCGTCGGCCGCCGCCTTGGCGATCGCGGCCTGAGTGGCGGGGCTGGGGCGAAGCGTGACGATCACCTGGCCCCGGCCGACCGCCGTACCCGTCGGTGCGGCGACCGATACGACGACCGCTTCCGCCGGCGCGACCAGCACGTGCGCGCTGCCAGGTGTCGCCTCGGTGGCGCCGTAGATAGTGATCGAGTCGTTCGACGATCCGAGTTCGGCGGGCGCGGTGCGCACCAGCGCGGTGGGTTCGGGCGCCTTCTCCTCGTCGGCGGCGCCCCCGCCGCACGCGGCGAGCAGGAAAAGGGGCAAGAGGGCGAGCGTTTTCATTTGGTCCATCCTTCGCTGGGGCCGCCCGACAGGAGTTCGAGCGCGATGGTTTGTTCGGCGATCTGCTGGTCGATCTGGAGGAGCGCGAGGCGTCGATCGCGGACCGACTGCTCGGCGGTGGCGGCGGTAGCCGGAGAGAGGTCGCCGCGTTTCGCAGCGCGCGCGGTGGCGTCGGCATAGCGTTGCAGGGCAGGCATTTGCCCCGCCAGCTCGGCGCGCTGCCGGCGCAACGCGGCGACAGCCTTGACCGCCGAGTCGATCTCGGCGCGCGTCTGGAACAGCCGAGCCTCATATTCCGCCTTGAGCTGCTCGCGAGTTGCAGTGGCGATCGCGATGTTGCCGCGGTTGCGATTCCACAGCGGTAACGAGAATCCGATCGCGGGCCCCAGTGTGTAATTGTTGGCGGTGTCGCGCGCGCCGGCGATGGTCAGCGAGAGGTTGGGGAATTGCTCGAGCACCGCCTTGTGAAGATCGGCCTCGGCTACGCCATAGCCGGCCCGCAGCGCCTGAAGGTCGAGCCGGCGGTCGATCGCCTGCGCGACCAACGTCGCGCTGTCGGGCGGAACCGGCGAGGCGGCCGCCCCCGCCAGCCTGAGCTCGAAATCGGGCGGCAAGCCGAGCGTCTTGTCGAGTTCCCCGCGCGCCGCCGCCAGATCGCGATCGGCCGTCCGCGCCTTGTCGCTGGCGTCGAGGAGCGCTTGCCGACGCGTGTCGAGTTCGGCCGCCGCGATGTCGCCGCGCCCGGCCGCACGCTCGGCTGCCGCGAACAACAGCTCGGCCGACGCCGCGGTCTCGCGTGCGATCGCCAGCTGTTGCGTCAGCGCCAACACGCGCACCCCGAGCAGCCGCGCCTGACCCGCCGTCTGCCATTCGGCCCATGCTATGTCGAGCCGGACCTGGCGCTTCGCCGCCTCGCCCGATTCGCGTGTCACCTTGGCGGTGCGGATCGCGTTGAGATCGAACCCAAGCTGAGCGCCGAACGCATTATAGACATCGGGCCCCGACAGTATCTTGTCGAAATTGCCCTGAAAGCTCGGATCGGGGAGCAGCCGCGCCGCAAAGGCCTGAGCGTTGGTCACTCCCGCCTTGGCGCGTTGCGCTTTCAGATCGGGATTCTCAAGCACGGCGATGACCGCGAGGGCGTTGGGCGTCAGCGGCTGGCCAAGGTCGATAGGCTGAGGCGTCAGGTATGGCCGGTCGACCTTCGCCGCGTCCGCCGACAGGATCGCCGGATCGGGCGCCGCGAGAATGTCCGACGCCGGCCGCAGCGGCGCACGACTATAACTGGCGCAGCCGGACAGCAGGCTGCTGACCAGCGCTAAGGCAAACCAGCACCGGGTCATCGGGGTCTCCGGGGTAGGACGATCATGGCTTTCACTCCGGGATGATTGTCGTCGAGGCGGACGCTGCCGCCATGAACCTTGGCGATTGCCGCCACGAGGCTTAGTCCCAGACCGTGGCCCGGTGTCGTGCGGCTGCGCTCGAGACGGGTGAATCGCGCGAACACATTGTCGCGCTGTTCTTCGGGAATCCCCTCGCCGTGGTCGGCGACAGTGATCGTCGCCGCGTGGGCGGTGGCCGACAGCGCGATCGCCAGACCGGTCCCGGCGGGAGTGTGCCGCAGCGCATTGTCGAGCAAATTGGTGGTCGCTTGCGCGATCAGTCCGCGGTTGCCCTCGATCGTGATGTCGGCGGCGATGTCGCGATCAAACGCGCGACCGCCATCTTCCTCGGCCGCGTTCTGGTAAGCGTCGGCCAGATCGGAGATCAGCGCGGTCAGGTCGACGGTCTGCTTGGTCACCGCCGTGCCGGCTTCGACCTCGGAGATGCCGAGGATCGCCGCGAACAATTCGAGAATGTCCTCGGTCTGCTCGACGGCGTGCTGCATCGCGACGCGCAACTCGTCCTTGGGGTGGTCGCCCGCCAGCGCCAAATCGAGCTTTTGTCTGAGTCGCGCGATCGGCGTGCGCATATCGTGCGCGAGGTCGCTCGACACCTGTCGCAAATTGTCGAGCAAGGCTGCGATGCGGTCCAGCATCAGGTTGAGCGTCAGCGCCAGCCGGTCGAACTCGTCGCCATTGCCGCTCAGCGCGACGCGACGCGTCAAATCGCCGGCGCTGATCGCATGCGCGGTTCGCGTTATCGAATCGAGCCGCCGGCCAAGCGCGCGGCTGAGCAAGAACGCGCCGCTGACGGCGATCGCCGCAATCAATCCGAATGCGACGGCGAAGAGCGGAATCATGCGGTGATCGAGTTCTTCGAGCGCTTCGGGGTCGGCGCCGACGATGACCAGCCCACCGTCGGCCGTCCGCGTGGCGAAAGCGCGAGTC